>SKGW01000063.1 GCA_007117285.1 Bacilli bacterium | reverse complement strand
TCACAGACACTAATTTTTACTTCATTTTAACTGATTTTAGAAATGATGCCTCTTTTTTATCTTATATCAATGTTTTTAAAGGTAAATCTAAATTCAAAAAAGAAATAACATTAAGTGCAAATGACAATATTTTAACTTTGGCAACTTGCACATATGAACTTGATGATGCAAGGTTCGTTGTTCAAGCAAAAAAAATAATTAAAACAGATTGAATTTGTACCTCATATATGATAGAATTTTAACATATGGGGTGTGTAGTATGAGCGATAAAAATAAGTTGGCTATATTAGTTGTTGGATTTGTTGCAGTAGTGGGAATGATAGCTTATCATTTGTTTACTGAAGGTAGTTTTTTATTTAGTGAAAAAAAACCTGATAATAAAATTACAATAACTGAAACAGAAGAAAAAGAAGATGAAAATTTGATGAGTATGGCATCTCGAATTAAAACAGCAATGGATAGGAGAAGTGACGGCACTTTTCGAGTTCATACAATTGAAGATTGGACAGTTGAAACTGATCTTATAATTTCGGGACCGGTTCCAGAAAAAGGAATTTTGGTAATAAATGAAAATGATGAAGTAGCATTAGCTTTATATGATTCTGGATATTGTGCTGTTAAAGGATTTTTGGGAGAAATAACAGTCAGTGAATCAGATGGTACATGTACACACGAGGATATAACAGAACACCAAGAAGAAAACAATTTAGAAGAAGAATAAGAACAATTATCAAATAAGTTGTTCTTCTTTTTTTATTTATAAATAAGTGCTATAATGTTACATACAAAGAAGGTGAATTATGGACAAAATAATAATCAAAGGTGCTCGCGAGAACAACCTTAAAAATATAGATATAGAACTACCAAAAAACCAACTTATTGTTATGACTGGAGTTAGTGGTAGTGGTAAAAGTAGTCTAGCTTTTGACACAATATATGCGGAAGGTCAGCGAAGATATATTGAAAGTCTAAGTGCTTATGCTAGACAGTTTTTAGGTGGATCAGAAAAACCAGATGTCGACAGTATTGAAGGTTTAAGTCCATCGATTAGTATTGACCAAAAAACAACTAATAAAAATCCAAGAAGTACAGTTGGAACAGTAACCGAGATATATGATTATCTTCGTCTTTTATATGCAAGAATTGGAATACCTTACTGTCCAACTCATAAAATTCCAATTAGTTCTCAAAGTATTGAAGAAATGACTAATCAAATTTTAAAGTTAGAAGAAAACACAAAAATTAAAATATTAGGACCTGTTGTTAATAGACAAAAAGGAACACATAAAGATACAATTGAGAAGTTTAAAAAAGATGGCTATTTCCGTCTTAGAATTGATAAAAAGGAATACGAAATAACAGATGTTCCTGAACTTGAAAAAAATAAAAATCACGACATAGAAGTAGTCTTAGATAGATTAATTATAAAAAAAGATATTAGAAGTAGACTATATGATTCAATTGAGCTAGCAGCAAAATTAGGTAATGGAAGAGTAATTATTGATGTTGTTGGTCACGATGAAATAGTAATGAGTGAAAAATATGCATGTCCACATTGTGACTTTTCACTTCCAGATCTCCAACCCAACATGTTTTCATTTAATGCTCCATATGGTGCGTGTCCAGATTGTAACGGCCTTGGCATAAAACTTTCAATTGATCCAGATTTAATTGTTGCTGATAAAGATTTAAGTTTAAATCAAGGAGCTTTAATTCCATTAAACAGTACTGATAGTGGAATCTATTATACGAATCTAAAAACAGCATGTGATTTTTATGGAATTGATATGGACAAGCCATATAAAAAATTAAGCAAAAAAGAACTAGAAATTGTTTTTTACGGATCAAATGACAAATTGGATTTCAAACATGTTTCTAAAAATGGAAGTGTTCGATATAGTAAGGACTATTACGAGGGGATTATTTCTAATTTAGAACGACGTTATATGGAAACTAAAAGTACTTGGATAAGAGATTGGATTGAACAATTCATGGCCGAACATGTTTGTTCAACTTGTCACGGTGCCAGATTAAATGAAGCCGTTTTATCAGTAGTAATTAATGATAAAAACATTCATGAAACAACAACACTAAGTATTTTAGAATCAAGAGAATTTTTCTCTAATTTAAAATTAAATAATGAACAAAAAGAAATATCAAAACTAATTGTAAAAGAAATAAATTCAAGATTAGAATTTTTAATTAACGTTGGTCTTGACTATTTAACACTTGCTAGAAGTGCTGCAACTCTAAGTGGTGGGGAATCTCAAAGAATTAGACTTGCAACGCAAATTGGTTCACAATTAACTGGTGTTTTATATGTTCTAGATGAGCCAAGCATTGGTCTCCATCAAAGAGATAATCAAAGATTAATTGAGTCCCTGAAAAAAATGCGTGATATAGGCAACAGCTTAATTGTTGTTGAACACGATATTGAAACAATGCTAGAAAGTGACTATTTGGTTGACATAGGACCTGGAGCCGGTGACCATGGTGGTGAGGTTATTGCTGCTGGAACACCTTTGGAGGTTATGGAAAACAAAAATAGTATAACTGGAAAATATTTAAAAGGTTCTTTAAAAATTGAAGTTCCTTCTTCGAGAAAAAAAGGAAACGGAAACTTTATTGAAATTAAGGGAGCTAAAGAAAACAACTTAAAAAATATAAATGTTAAATTTCCAATGGGCAAATTAATTGCTGTAACTGGTGTTAGTGGAAGTGGAAAAAGTAGTTTAATAAATCAAATACTATATAAAGGTGTTGCTAAAAACATTTATAAAATAAAAGATAAACCAGGACTTCACAAAGAAATAAAAGGTGCTGAGTTAATTGATAAAGTAGTGGATATTTCACAAGATCCAATTGGAAGAACACCGCGAAGTAATCCAGCAACATACACTGGTGTTTTTGACGATATAAGAGATGTTTTTGCTGCTACTAAAGAGGCCAAAATGCGTGGATATCTAAAAGGAAGATTTTCATTTAACGTCAAAGGTGGACGCTGCGAGGCCTGCAATGGTGATGGTGTTAAAAAAATTGAAATGCATTTCCTACCCGATGTTTACGTGCCCTGTGAAGTTTGTAAAGGAACAAGATACAACACAGAAACACTTGAAATAAAATACAAAGGAAAAAACATTCACGATGTTTTAGAAATGAGAGTAGAACAGGCAGCAACCTTCTTTGAAAACATTCCAAAAGTAAAAACAAAACTAGATATGTTAATGGATGTTGGACTTTCATATATAAAATTGGGTCAAAGTGCACCAACATTAAGTGGTGGTGAAGCGGGCCGAGTTAAACTATCAAAAGAACTTCAGAAAAAACCAACTGGAAAAACTTTGTTTATATTAGATGAACCAACAACTGGACTACACTCTGATGATATTAAAAAATTACTTATGATTTTAAACAGAATTGTCGATCATGGAGACACAGTAGTTGTTATTGAACACAACTTAGATGTTATTAAAGTTGCCGATCATATTATCGATTTAGGACCTGAAGGTGGCGATAAAGGTGGTACAATTATAGTTGAAGGAACACCTGAGGAAGTTATAAAATCTAAAAAAAGTTATACGGGTCAATTTTTAAAAAAAATATTATAAGGAGGAACTATGATCTTGAGAGCAGGTAAGTTTTTATTAACACTTAGAAATTTAGAACACATTAATCGTTATCAAACAAGAAAGATGTTATTTCCAAGAAGTGTAGCAGAGCATACAACTGGAGTTTTTTATGCTGGCTATGTGCTTGGTCAGTGGGAGGAGCGAAAATTTGGTAACAAAATTGATTGGGAAAAGTTATCGATGAAGCTTATGTTTCACGATGTTCCAGAATCAATTACCGGTGATATTTTATCTCCAACTAAAAACTATACTAAAAACATGAAAGAAGCTATTAAAGAAACGGAGAAATTAATCTTCGAAGAAAAATTTATTCCAATAATTCCAAAGTCATGGCGAGGTGAGTTAAAGGAGTATATGTTACATGGAAAAGATGATAGTATTGAAGGAATGATTTTAAAAGCATCTGATTTAATTGATGGTATTTTTGAAATAAGAAATGAACTTATGTATACAAATGAAAAATATGATGATGAGCTTCGAAGTATTATTCAAAGATATTTACTAAAGTTATCCGATATTAATTTAGAAAGTGTTAAATATTTCTTAAAATATCCACTTCAAGATTTAGAAATCGAAAATTACTTTCCTGAAGGATTTAAAGAAAAAATTGATTCATATTATTTTGATAAAAAACATTTTGAAAATGAATTAAGTATTAAAAAGGAGGATTTATGACACCACATATTGAAGCGAAAAAAGAAGAAATAGCAAAAACAGTTATTATGCCAGGAGATCCACTGCGAGCTAAAATGATTGCAGAAAAATACTTGGAGGACTATAAAATCGTTAGTGAAGTTAGAGGAATAAGCGCTTATACTGGATTTTATAAAGGGAAAAAAGTAACGGTTATGGCATCTGGTATGGGCAATCCAAGTATGGGAATATACTCTTATGAATTGTTTAAATTTTATGATGTTGAAAACATTATTAGAGTAGGTTCAAGTGGAGCTTATACTAAAGACATAAATCTTTATGATATTATTTTAGTTACAAAAAGTTATTCAGATTCAACATATGCAAAAGCGCAAAATGGATTTGAAGGAAATGTTACCCATGCTGATGAATTTTTAGTTTCTAATATTGAAAAAAATATTTCAAAGAAATTTTTCAAAGGAATGATTCATTGTAGTGATGTATTTTACCGTGAAAATCATGACTTTAAAGAGTTATTCGAAAAGGGATGTTTAGGTGTTGAAATGGAAACATTTGCTTTATTTCATAATGCTAAAGTATTGGGTAAAAAAGCAGCTTGTATTTTAACTGTTTCTGATAACTTAGAAACTAAAGAAGAAACAACTAGTGATGAGAGACAAAATTCTTTTACAGAGATGATTGAAATTGCTCTTGAATCAATTAAGGGGGAAGAATGAAAAAAGAAACAAAAGTATATCCTGGTTTTGAAATAAGTTATATAAAAACTGATAAATTTAGATCTATTGATATGAGTTTAAATATCGGTAAAAAAATGGTTAAAGAAGAAAAGATTTTTATGTATTTTTTATATAAAATGCTTTTTGAAAATTCAAAAAAATACCCTAATAGAGTTGCTGTTGGACAAAAAGCCGAGGAAAACTATATGCAATACGTTGGAAACAATTACTCTATGAATGGAGATAATATGTTTTTGAATTTTGAAACCAAATTTTTAAATGAAAAGTACGTTGAAAAAAATCACAATAAGAATTGCTTGGATTTCTTTTTCGAGAAAATTTTCAATCCTAATGTTGCCGATAATAAATTTGATGAAGAAACATTTAACATTGTTAAAAAACAAATAAAAATTCACCTTGAAACATTAAAAGAAAACCCAATGCAATATGCCAATATCAAGGCATTAACCGCAGCTGGTTATGAAACCAAATACAACGAAAAAATGCTCGATGATTTGGAAAAAGTTAATCCATCAAACCTTTATGATTTTTACAAAGATATAATTGAAAATGGCTATTTTGAAGTGTATATAGTTGGTGAAATTGATGATAATTTCTTAAAAATAATTGAAGAAAAAATAGATAGAAATGAAAATGGTAAAACATATGATTTTATTAAATATCTTCCCGTAGAGGAGAAAAGGTTGTCAGAAAAAACAAATAATTCACAAACTAACGTAATCATTATTTATAAACTATCAAATCTAACAAAAGAAGAATATTGTGTTACAATGGCTATTTATAATGCGATTCTAGGTGAAGGTCCAAGTTCTAAATTATTTACAAATGTTAGAGAAAAAAATTCTCTTTGTTACACAGTACATTCAAGTTTAAAGTCAAGTGTTGGGAGATTAAAAATCAATACCGGAATAAACTTAAATAATTTGAATAAAGCACTAGAATTGATTAACGAACAATTGAGCGAAATTGAAAAGGGAAATGTAACAGAAAAAGAGTTAAATGCTGCTAAAGCATCTTATTATGAATCAATAGAAACTGAAGATGATGATTCTTATAGAATGCTTAAAAGTATGTTCGGAGAAAAGCACCTTCAATTTTTAACTAATGAAAAATTAACAAAAATAATTGACTCAACTACAATTGAAGATGTTAAAAAAGTTGCTGCAAAAATAAAGCTAGATACTATTTATATCTTAGAAGGAGTTGCGAATGATTAAAAAAACCATAAAAAAATTAGACATTGACTTCTTTTATGAAAAAATGGATAATGGCCTTGAAGTTTTTCTAGTGCCACTGGAGTTCAAAAAAATATATGCAACATTTTCAACTAAATACGGTGGAAAGCATAAATCATTTTTAGTTGATAACAAATATGTAGATGTTCCTGCCGGCATGGCTCATTTTCTTGAACACAAAATGTTTGAAATGGAAAGTGGAGAAGCTCCATTTGAATTCTTTTCAAAAGCAGGTGTTGATTGCAATGCTTACACAAGTTTTGATCAAACAACTTATTTATTTCAAGGTTCAAGAAATTTTTATGACAATTTGAATTACTTGCTTCATTATGTTCAATCGCCATTTTTAACTGATGAAAACGTAGAAAAAGAAAAAGGAATTATTGAACAAGAAATAAAAATGTGTCAGGATATACCTGACTACGTTTTATCGGAAAAAAGTATTGAATATTCCTTCAGAGAATATCCAATTAGACACGGTATTACTGGAACTGTCGACAGTGTAAATAGCATTACTAAAGAATCAGTAATGTTTTGTTACAATACTTTTTATCATCCTTCAAATATGTTTTTAGTTGTTTGCGGAAAGTTTGACCCGGAAACAGTAATTAACATGGTTAAAGAAAACCAGGCCCAAAAAAATTATTCTAAAAAAAGCGAAATAGTGTTGGCTAAGTACGAAGAGTCAGATGAAGTTATGGAAGAAAAAATAGTTATCGAAAAAGATGTTTCGATCCCCAAGGTTGGCGTCAATTTCAAAGTCAACATAAAAGGACTAAATATTTCCAGATTTAAAATAGAAACATACTTTAATATTTTTAGAATGGCAAAATATGGATGGTATTCTGACTTGACCAAGACACTACACGATCGCGAATTAATTGATCACGAGTTGTTTTCTTCTCTTGTTTTTGATGAAAACTATGCTTTACTGATGGTTGAATATGATACTAACAACATTGACGAATCTGTAATTTTAATTAAGGAAAAAACATTGGTTTTTGATATTTCTGCTGAATTATTTGAAAGAAAAAAGAAACTTATACTAAGTTCATATTTATATTCACCAGAGCAAGTTACTCAAATAAATAATATAATAATGAATAGTATTATATCTTATAATAAATTTGATGAAAACTTTATGGAAGAACTAGAAGAATTGAATTATGAAGAATTCAAGGAAATTTTTGAAAAATTAAACTTTTCTCATACAAGTACCGTGATTGTTAAAAATAAGTAAGGAGGAACAATGAAGAAAAAACGAATTGAACTTCTGGGCTTAGATTACTATTATGAAAAATTAGAAAACGGAATGGACATATATCTAATTCCAACATATCATAAAAAAAAGATAGCTACTTTAGTATCAAAGTTTGGTTATAGACATGATTGTTTTTTTGATTATAAAAAATGGCATCCAATAAAAGAGGGCGCCGCTCATTTTTTAGAACATCAAATGAAAGAAACAGAAGGTGAGGGCAAATACGATTTTTTTGCCAAGAGTGGTACGGTTAGTAATGCTGGAACCTCGCCCAATGATACAAGATATTATTTTTCAGGATCTAATAATTTTGAGGAAAATTTACAATATCTTATAAATAGTACTTTTTCTCCACATTTTACAGATAAAACAGTTGAAAAAGAAAAGGGAATAATACTAGAAGAAATTGCAAGATATGAATCAAGTCTATCAAGACTTAAAACAAAAACAATTATTGAAAGTGCTCTTGTTAAAAGTGACTTAAGAAACTTTGGGCTCGGAACAAAAGAATCAGTTTTATCAATTACTAAAGAAGATTTATATTTTATGCATGAAACATTTTACCAGCCCAGCAATATGTTTTTAGTTGTTACTGGTGGATTTGATCCAAAAGAAACAATAAAATTAATTAGAAAAATACAAAGCAGTAAAAGAAAAAAAAGTTTTAAAACTAAAAAAATAAAAGAGCCCAACCGCGTTAATGAAAAAGATGTTGCTGTAAAGAGCCATTTAATTAAATCACCTAGAATGGAAATGATTTATAAAATAAATATTTCGAAAAAAAATATTTCTAAGAGTCTTATCAGAAAATATTTATCTCTATTTATTAAGCACAAATTTGGTCGTGGATCTGACTTTGTTAATGAATTAAGAAAAGCGGGAATAATAACTGGATTTATATCAACCGATAGAATTGTCGATGAAAATCATGTCATTGTTATTCTTTCGGCCAAGACAAACAATCCCAAATTTATTGAGAAAATTAAAAGCCATATATCTTTATTTGATGCTGATGAAGATTATTTTCTTCGCCAAAAAAAAATAATTCTAAGTAGTTATTTATACATGCCTGATTCATTTTCGAAAATAAATAACATGTTCGTTGGTGTGATAAAGGAATATGATTTTTTTAATCACGATGTAATAAATGAAAATAAAAAATTAAATTATGAAGAGTTTAGAAAAACAATTGAATTATTAAAGTTTAACAACTATTCAATTATTAAATACGAGAAGGGGATTGAAAATGAGTAATAGCAAAAAGTTAAATGATGAAATTAAAAATTACTCATTAGACGATTTGAAAAAATTATCTGATGATATTAGAACAGACTTAATAGATACTGTTTCAGAAACTGGAGGACATCTAGCATCTAACTTAGGAATGGTGGAGCTCACAATTGCGCTTCACTATGTTTTTGATGGCAATAAAGATAAATTAGTCTTTGATGTAGGCCACCAGGCCTATATCCATAAAATATTAACAGGAAGAGATTTAAAAACTTTAAGAAAATATAAAGGAATTTCTGGATTTCCTAAATGTTGTGAAAGTGATCATGACTGTTTTGGTGTTGGACACAGTAGCACTTCTATTTCAGTTGGTGTTGGTTTTGCAAAAAGTAGAGATTTAAAAAAAGAAAAACACGAAGTTGTTTCAATTATTGGTGATGGTTCATTAACTGGTGGAATGGCTTTCGAGGCCCTAAATCATGCTGGTCATATGCAAGCAAATATGACAGTTATTTTAAATGATAATGAAATGTCTATCAGCAAAAATGTTGGTGCTGTTTCTTCTTATTTAACTAAACTTAGAACAAATCCAAAATATATTAGTCGAAAAGAAAATGTTAAGAAAAAATTAGAATCAATCCCAGCAATTGGACATTCAGTTACTAAGGCAGCTGAAACAATGAAAACTGGTTTTAGAAATTTAGTTGTCGATGGACAGTTTTTTGAGGAATTAGGCTTTAAATACTTTGGACCGGTTGATGGTCATGATTTGAAAAAATTAATTTCTGTTCTAGAAAGAACTAAAGATATTAAAGGTCCTAAAATTATTCATGTTATTACAAAGAAGGGGAAGGGGTATGGTTTTGCTGAGGAAAATCCTAATAAATTTCATGGAATTTCTCCGTTTAATAAAGAAACAGGTGAAGTTTTAGGAAAATCTAAAAGCATTTCATATACTGATGCATTTTCAAAAACAATTGTTGATTTAGGAAAAGAAAATAAAAAAATAGTAGCAATTACAGCGGCTATGGAATCGGGAACTGGAACTGAAAAATTTTCAAAAAAATATCCAACTAGATTTTTTGATGTTGGAATAGCAGAACAGCATGCAGTTACGATGGCAGCGGCTATGGCTAAAGAAGGAATGGTTCCTATCGTAGCAATTTACAGTACATTTCTTCAAAGAGCGTACGATCAAATAATTCATGATGTTGCACTGCAAAATTTTCCGGTTATTTTTGCAATTGATAGAGCAGGTATTGTTGGGGAGGATGGACCAACGCATCATGGTGTATTTGATATATCATACTTAAGACATATACCAAATATTAATATAATGGCTCCTAAAGATCAAAACGAATTAAGAGACATGATTTATTCAGCAACTAAGTATAATGTTCCAGTTGCAATTAGATATCCTCGTGGATCTGGTGGAAATGATAAGTTAAAAGAAGATTTTAGTTTTCTTGAATTAGGTAAAGGCGAAAAGTTAGTAAATGGAAAAGATGGTTTAATTATTGCAATTGGTAGTATGGTTCAAGTTGGACTTGAAGTTGCGGAAAAATTAAAAGAGAGTAAAATAGATACAACAGTTATAAATGCCAGATTTGTTAAACCACTTGATGTAGATGTAATTAAAAAAAATATTAAGGATAAAAAATTAATTGTTACTTTAGAGGAAAATGTTTTAAAGGGTGGCTTTGGTGAAGAGGTTGAAAGTCATTTTGAGGATGCTAAAATTCTTAAGATTGGAATTGAAGATAAATTTGTTGAACACGGTACTCAAAAAATTCTTCGTGAGTTAGAAGGTTTAGATTCGGATAATATTTGTGAAAGAATTAAAAAAAATATCAAGTTGTAAGTGTTGTTTTATCTTGCAATAATGACTTAAATATGTTAAATTGAATAAAGACAAGGAGGTTTATAAGTGGAAATACTTTTAATTATAAATAGCTTAGCATTAATAATTATTGTTTTGCTACAAAGTGGTAAAGCGGAAGGATCATCTGGAGTCATTTCTGGGGGCAATGAAACTTTATTTGCTAACAGAAAAGAAAGAGGATCTGAATTATTTATAACCAGAATGACGGTTTTCCTAGGAGTGACATTTTTCGTACTATGTCTATTCATGGGATTTTAAAAAACGTTAAACCGTTTTTTTTTGAAAATTTAAAATATTTTTAGGAGATTAAGATGAAGAAAGAAACTAGACTGTACTGTTTTTCCCCATTAGTTATGATCGTAACGTTTGTTATTGAAATTTCTTTAGCTATATATACTTTTATTAAAGCTAAAAAGGCAAAGTCTGATTATGCAATTGTTATGGTACTTGTGTTTTTGGCACTATTTCAATTATCAGAGTATCAAATCTGTGAAGGCGGAAACATTCTTTTCTGGTCAAGAATTGGAATGGTTTCGATAACTTTTTTACCTATTTTGGGACTTTATGTTGTTTCGCAATTTAAGAAGGCGCCTTTATTAAAATTCGGGTTTTTAACTGCCTTTGCCTTTATTATGTTTTTTGCATTTTATCCTGAATCGGTTAATGATGCAACTTGTACTGGAAATTATATAATTTTCAGCATTGATAAAAATGTTCACATTATGTATGGATATTACTATTTTGGATTTTTACTTTTCGGTATATGGGAAGCTTTAAAGGGCGTCCAGGATGAAGCTCAAAAAGATAAGATAAGACATGCTTTAAAGTGGTTTATTATTGGATATGCATCGTTTATATTACCACTGACAATTGCTTACTTTTTAATACCAACAACAAGAATTGCAATTGCATCGATAATGTGTGGTTTTGCAGTCGTATTTGCTTTTATTTTAACGTTTAAAATAGGTCCAATTTATCATGAATGTGTTAAGAAAGAAGAGAAGTAGTTTACACTGTTTAAAAACTGTTTTTAGATAGTTTGACAATGAACAATAATAGTATATAATTAAACTAGCACGAGTAATCGTGCTTTGGAGCAGAATTAACTTCACGGAACATAGTGGGTTAAAGCTCCAAGCCCCCTGAAGGAGCCGAAAGGCTCCGCTTTTTTTTATTTTTTTAAACAAAATTACTGAAGTAAGTATTTTAATTTCTCCTTGCAATATTCAAAATTCTATAGTATACTCTATTAAATTAAGCAGTGAAAAGAAATAGTAGTAAATTACCTTATTTATAGTGAGTTATCATGTGGTGGAAGATAATAATAATAGTTTATGAACGTAGCTTGGAGTTTAATCGTATATCTGCGTTAAAGATTTAAGTGCATAGAAATTCTATGAAGTAAGGTGGTACCGCTGATTTTCAGTCCTTATTTTATGGATTTTTTTTATTGGAGGACAAAAGATGAATATTAAAAATTATATTAATGAAAAAGTAAAAAAAATACTCAATATAGAAACCGATATTACAGTAGAAATACCACAAAAAGAAGATATGGGAGACTATAGTATACAGTGCTCATCATACAGAAATGAAGAAATGAAAAATCCAGTTGATATTGCAAATTTTATAATGGCAAATTTTATTGATGAAGAAGAATATTTCATTAAAATAGAAATAATGGGACCGTATTTAAATTTCTTCATAAACTATAATAAGTTGTCTAAATTTGTAATAAACGAAATAGAAGAAAAAAAGTCAACGTACGGTTCTTTAAATCAAGGGAATAATGAATCTTTACTAATAGAACATACATCAATAAATCCTAATGCAGAACCGCATATAGGAAGGTGTAGAAATGCTTTAATCGGAGACTTTATGAGTAATTTATTTAAGTTCACCGGCTATAATATTGAAAGACATTATTTTATCAATGACTTGGGTAAAAAAATTGCTCTTTTAGTTATAGGAATCGAAAAGTATGGACTAGAAAGTGATGATTTTTCATCAATACTAGATATTTATATAAAAATAAATGACGATGCAAAAAAAGATGATAGTTTAGAAACTTTATCGTTTGAATACCTAGAACAAGCAGAATCTGGTAATGAAGAAATAATTGAAAAATTCAAAAATATTACTGACAAGTGTGTTAAAGGTCAATTAAGTATATTTAAAACTCTTGGTATAGAATTTGATATTTTTACTCACGAATCAAATTATGTATATAATAATTATTTACAAAGTATTTTAGATAAACTAAGTGAGAAAAACAAATTAAAAAAAGATGAACACGGTAGATATTATGTTGATTTATCTGATTACAACATTCCTACAAGAGAACCTGTATTAGTATTAACTAGATCAAATGGTACATCGCTATACCCAGTTAAAGACATAGCTTATAGTATAGATAAAATAACTAAAAACAATAAAAACAATTTCATTGTTCTTGGAGAAGATCAAGAAGTATATATGCAACAAATAAGCGCTGTTTTAGATATACTAGGATATAGTTCACCAAAGCTGATAAGCTATTCTTATGTTCTTCTAGACGGTGGAAAAATGAGTACTTCTGGTGGTACAGTTGTTTTAATGACGGACTTTATTAAAGAAGTAAATAATATTTTAAAAGCAGAATTCAATTTAAGAAATATTCAAATAGATAAAGCTAAAATAGAAATAATGTGCAATGCTTGTATTAAGTTTACAATGCTAAATGTTTCAAAAAATAAAATAGTTAATTTCAATTTAAAGAATGCTACTTCATTTAACGGAGAGTCGGGAATGTATATTCTATACAGTATAGTTAGAATTAACTCAATTTTAAATAATACAGAATTCAAAGACGTTAAAGAAATTTTATATGAAAAAGACATAGAAAAGAAACTCATTAAAAACTTGTATAGATTTCCTGAAATAGTGAACGATTTACTTAAGAAGAATGAACCAGCTCATTTAACTAAATATTTATTTAATTTAACTCAGGATTTTTCGAAATTCTATGAGAGTGTTAATATCAAAAACGAAGAAAATGAAATTCTAAAAAATTCAAGAATTAAATTGATAATTGGTGTAAAAACAGTACTAGAAAATGGATTGTCTATTCTTGGAATAAAAACAATAGATAAAATTTAATCATATATTTTTAAGAAAAACAAATAAGCGGAGCAGAATTAACTTCACGGAAAAAAGTGGTTTAAAGCCTCCCTGAAGGAGCCGAAAGGCTCCGCTTTTTTTATATTAATAAAAACAAAAATATTAATCTCTTAATTATCAAAAGACCTTCGCTTAAGGTCT
>SKGW01000065.1 GCA_007117285.1 Bacilli bacterium | reverse complement strand
TTGGATGATGGTAACGTAAAAATAGTTGGTGAAATCATTCAAGTTACAAATGAAGGAGCTAAAATTGCTCTTCAAGGTGAAATTATAGATGGAGTTTTTGTCTTTGGTGTTATTAAAAAACCATCGTTTTCAGCTTCGGTAAGAATGATTCCAAAAGATAAAATACCTCTTATAATTGGTATGCCACAATATAATGAAAAAAAAGATTTATATTTGGGCAAAAGTGCTGTTTATGACAACGTTGATTTAGGAGTAAATATTAATCGTTTTTTTAGTAATCACTTCGCCATTTTTGGTTCAACCGGAAGCGGAAAATCATGTAGTGTTGCTAGAATGTTTCAAAATTTATTTTTTCACAAAAAGGACTCGGTTGCTTACAATGCTAGCGTTTTTATATTTGATGCTTATGGTGAATATAAAAAAGCATTTGAACCAATGAGTAAAGTTTTTAGTGACTTAAACTTTAAAACATATACAACGAATACTAACTTCGAAGATGCAGAAGTTCTAAGATTACCAGTTTGGCTTCTTGGAGTAGATGATATAGCGCTTTTACTAGGTGCTGATCGTCATTCACAATTACCAATAATTGAAAAAGCTCTAAAATTAATTAATGTCTTCGGAAGAAAAGAAGATGATGTTATAAAACATAAAAATGATATTATTGCTAGAGCTTTAGTTGACATATTAGCGAGCGGAATGCCTTCTGTTCAAATTAGAGACCAGGTAACGTCAATTATTGCTCACTACAATACAAGTCAATTAAATTTAGAAACAAAAATCGTCCAACCAGGATATACAAGACCACTTCGTCAATTATTATTAATTGATGGTAGCGGTAAAATGAGAGACATGGAACTGCTTTCTAATTTCTTAGAAGAATTTATTCAAGAAGATTTGGAATTTGAAATGCCTGATGGATCATTTAAATATAACCTGAAAGATTTGAAAGATGCTTTTGAGTTTGCATTAATTTCTGAAGGTATTTTAAAAAGTGATCGAATTTACGATGAATCAAACATTCTTCGAGTTAGACTACATGGACTTGTGAATAGTGAGGCCAATACATACTTTGATTACCCAGAATACGTAACTCGAGATCAATTTGTTAAAAACTTATTAACAGCAAATAATGGAAAAAAAGCGCAAATTGTCAATTTTAATATAAACTATGTTGATGATCGATTAGCAAAAACAATCACAAAAATTTATTCAAAATTACTTTTTGATTATTCAAAAGAAGTAGAAGATAAAAACAAACAACCGTTCCACATTATTTTGGAAGAAGCACATAGATATGTTCAGCATGATAATGACATTAACTTACTTGGATATAATATATTTGAGCGAATTACCAAAGAGGGAAGAAAATACGGTGTTTTAATAGGACTTATTTCACAAAGACCATCAGAATTATCAGAAACAACATTGTCACAGTGTACCAATTTCTTAATTTTTAAAATGTTACATCCTACTGATATAAGATATATTAGAGAAATGGTTCCAAATATAACAGATGAAACTGTAAAAATGTTAAAAATATTACAACCTGGGACATGTATTGCTTTTGGTAGCGGTTTTAACATTCCAGTTGTTATAAAATTTGACATGCCAGATCCATCACCAGATAGTAGTAGTGTCAATATAAGTAATGAATGGTTTATTGAAAAAAACACGGTGATCTAATGATTTTTGAAACAATTGTTGTCGCAAATATAGTTTTTATTGCAACTAAAGCCGTTCACACCAGTGTTTTAGAAAATGAAAAAATAAAAGAAAAAATCTTAAAAGAAGGACTTTACCATATTACAAATGAAAAAAGTATCGATGAGATAGTCAAATCTGGGGAGTTAGTTCCTGGTGAAGATTCAAGATTTTTCAAAAAAGATAAAGTATACTTTTTTGCAGGTATACCATCTTGGCATGATGTATGCTTAAATGTAAATATGTTTGATTTAGAAATGCAAGCATTAAAAATCAATTTAAATGAAAATCAACTAAATGAATTAACTCATCGTCAATTTAGTGATCAGGCAATTGCGTATGACGGAATTTTTAAAATCCCTAAATCACAAATTGAAATAGTTGATTTAGTTTTAGATCTCGATGAAAAAAAAGAAATAATTGTTAAAGAAAAAGACAACACCTACAGTCCCTGGGACAATGAAGAATTAACTAATAAAGTTAAAAAAGGTTTCCTTTTAAATACATATTGTGCAATAAAAAAAGAAGCTAAATATCGATTGCACGGAATAAAAGATATGGCAGTATATTGTCATAAAAAAACAAGTGACAATGTAACTAAAATTTCCCATAATTTTGACATTAAAAAAAGATGATTATTCATCTTTTTTGTATGCAATACCTTGTCTAATTTCTCTTTTTTCTAACTCTTTATCAATTTCATTTAAAACTTCAAACTTTTTAACTAGCCATTTCGGTTCAACTAATTCAGTTATTTTAGGATCACCAGTTAGGCGATGTATCACAATATCAGGTCTTAAAATGGCAAGTTGTTCACAAATAATATCAATATATTCATCTTTAGTTAATAAAGGAAATTTTTCCTTTTCCCATATGTCTTTTAATTTTGTGTTTTCAGTTATGCTTAACATGTGTATTTTAATTCCATTAATTGGAAGTGTATTTAAATATTCAATTGTCTTTATCATCATTTCTTTTGTTTCATAGGGAAGACCATTAATTATATGTGCTACCACATTTATATTTTTTTCGCTTAATTTATAAACCATATCTTCGAAAACTTTTAAACTATGGCATCTATTTATTAAAATAGTTGTTGCTGGGTGAATAGTTTGCAGTCCAAGCTCAACTGTTAAAAATGTTCTTTTTTGGAGTTCTTCTAAATAATCCAAGACTTCATCAGAAATGGCATCTGGTCTAGTTGAAATAGAAAGTCCAACAACGTTTTTTTCTTTTAACACAGTTTCATATTTTTTCCTCAATTCAGAAACAGGAGCATATGTATTAGTGTTGGCCTGGAAATATCCAATATAAAGAGCGCTCTTCCATTTTTGATGCATCATATCTTTAATTTTTGAAAACTGAGTTGAAAGATCTTCTCTGGGATTTCCTCCAAATTGACCACTACCAGAAGAACAGTATATACATCCGCCACTACCAACGGTTCCATCAATATTGGGACATGTGAATCCACCGTTTAAGCTGATTTTAAAAACCTTTTTCCCGAACTTTTTTCGGTAAAAATGATTAAGCGCAAAATATCTTTTTTCTTCGTTTTTAAATAAATTCAACATGTATACACCTCTCTTGTAAATTATATCATACAATAGCAAATTTCTTCCCAAATTTTTGGTTTTAAGTTATAATTAATGAGAGGTGAAAAAAATGAGATTAGTTTTAGTAAGGCACGGAGAGAGCGTTTGGAATAAAAAAAATATTTTTACTGGCTGGACTGATGTTGAACTTTCTGAAAAAGGAATTGAGGAGGCAAAAACAGCTGGTCAAAGGTTAAAGGAAAAAAACTTTAATTTTGATATTTGTTATACTTCTATATTGAAGAGAGCAATTGATACAATGAATCATATTTTTGAAGAAATGAATATTGAAATTCCTATATATAAAACATATAAATTAAATGAAAGACATTATGGAGCACTGCAGGGATTTAACAAACAAGAGATGGCTGAAAAAGTAGGGGATGAACAAGTTAAACTTTGGAGAAGAAGCTTGAAAACACAACCACCTGCACTAGACACAACAGATGAAAGACATCCTGTTAATAATGATATTTTCAAAGATATCCCTAAAGATGAATTACCGTCAACAGAAAGTCTTTATGATACAATGCAAAGAGTTGTTGATTATTATGAAAGTGATATTTTACCGAGCATGAAAGATGGGAAAAATATAATAGTAGTTGCACATGGGAACAGCTTAAGAGCACTAGTTTCTTACTTGGAAAACTTAGATGAAGAAGCTATCATCAACTTAAACATACCAAC
>SKGW01000003.1 GCA_007117285.1 Bacilli bacterium | reverse complement strand
CACATTAACTACACATTTGCTGGTGACTATCGTTCAAGATTATGTTGTGCATTACTTGCCTTTATAGTAGAAAGAAATAACGAAGAAGTTGGATTTATTAATTTAGTTTATGAAGAACAAAATGACAGTTACAATATAGATCTAGGTATATTAGATAAATACAGAGGTTTAGGATATGGTAGTCAAGCTACTAAATTACTTAAAGAAACAATAAAAGAATGTAATCTTGATTTATCAGTGCAAGCAGAAGAAGAAAACTATGCCGCAAATAGAATACTTGAAAAAAACGGATTTAGTTACGTTAAAAGATTAGGTAATATAAATTATTATAAATAAAAAAATCAACTTTCGTTGATTCTTTTTTTTAGTTATTCCAGTCGTTTCTTGAGTTTCTTGAGTTTCTCTCAGCTTTTCTCTTAGCTCTAACTTCTGGACAATACTTAGGCTTATTTGTAAAACCTTTTTCGTCATAAAATTTTTGCTCACCAGCAGTCCAAACGAACTCTTTTCCAGTTTCTGCACAAATTAATGTCATGTCTGTATATTCTTTTTCTTCCATTTCAATACCTCCTTTTTTTAGATTTGATTTAAACTTATTAAGGACTCCAAAAAAAGGGGACGAAATAAACTTTTAAACCATTAATAATATAACACATATAAAGCCTATATGCAAGGGGCTTTACTAAACATTACCCCTTTTATCAAACTTTTTACGCTGATTAGTGTCTAAAATCCTTTTTCTCAGTCTAATACTCACTGGAGTAACCTCAACTAACTCATCATTATTAATATAATCAAGAGCATACTCAAGTGTAATTGGTCTAGGTTTTTTCAAAACAACCGTCTTATCAGAACTAGAAGCTCTAACATTAGTTAAATTCTTACCCCTAACCACATTTACAGCTAAATCAGTATCACGGTTACACTCACCAACAATCATACCCTCATAAACCTCAGCACCAGGAGCTACAAACATCGTTCCACGGTCCTCAAGTTGACCAATACCATATCCAGTTGACTTACCATTTTCCATAGAAACCAAAACACCAAGTTTTCTCTCACTAGTCGAAACATTGTGATTCTCTCTAAATTCCAAGAAACTGTGATTAATAATTCCATATCCTTTAGTCATTGTCATAAAATCAGTCATAAAACCAATCAAACCACGTGATGGAATAATATAATTTAATCTAACCTGACCATTAATGTTTTCCATATTAATTAAATCAGCTCCTCGAGTTCCAAGTTTTTCAATAATATTTCCAACCGAATCCTCAGGAACATCCAACTGTAAATCTTCAAAAGGTTCAAGTTTCTTGCCATCTTCTAACTTAGTTATAACAGACGGCTTTGAAATCTCAAGTTCAAATCCTTCTCTTCTCATATTTTCAATTAAAATAGCAAGATGAAGTTCTCCTCTACCCGAAACAACCCAAGACTCAGAATCATTTTGAATAACACGCAAAGAAACATCTTTTTCCATTTCCTTTTTTAGTCTTTCTTCTATTTTTCGAGCAGTTAATAACTTTCCTTCCTTACCACTAAGTGGGGATGAGTTAACACCAAAAGTCATTTCCAAAGTGGGCTCATCAATACGAAGGTGTGGCAGTGCCTCTTCATGACCAACCGTACATATCGTTTCACCAACAGAAATGTCTACAAGACCAGCAACAGCAACAACATCACCAGCACTAGCCTCAGTAATTTCAATTCTCTTAAGACCTAAAAATCCATATAATTTTTGAATTCTAAACTTAACAATAGTTCCATCCAAACGAACACAAGAAACATTTTCATTAACAGAAAGCTTCCCTCTTTTAATAACACCAATTCCAATTCTTCCAACAAAATCATTATAATCTAGAAGTGCTGGTTGAAACTGAAGAGCTCCATCTTCGGCTTTTGGACTTGGAATATGTTCCAATATCGTATCCAAAATAGGCGCCATTGTATTTTCTTGATCAGAAAAATTAGCACTTAAACTACTAGTTCCCGATAAAGCTGATGCATAAACAACAGGAAAATCTAAATCATCCATATCAGCACCTAATTCAATAAACAAATCAATTACCTCATCGACAACCTCAGTTACCCTAGCCTCAGAACGATCAACCTTATTAACAACAACAATTGGAACAACACCAGCTTCAAGAGCCTTTTTCAAAACAAATCTTGTTTGTGGCATAGTTCCTTCAAAAGAATCGACAACCAATAAAACGCCATCAACCATGTTCATGATACGTTCAACTTCACCACCAAAATCAGCATGACCTGGAGTATCTAAAATATTAATTCGATACCCATTATAGTCAATTGCTGTTGTTTTAGCTAAAATTGTAATTCCACGTTCTCTTTCAATATCGTTCGAATCCATTGCTCGCTCAATTATAGCTTCATTATCACGATAAGTTCCTGACATCTCAAGTAACTTATCAACTAGTGTTGTTTTGCCATGATCAACGTGTGCGATTATGGCGATATTTTTAATTTTTTTCATAATAAACTCCTAAAAAACAAAAAACTTTTAAAAAAAAGTTTTCAATATATAATCCATAGTTATTTTAATATCTGGAAAAACCGGAACATCGTCCAACTCTTCCCGAGAAAACCACTTTGCATTATGCGTTTCACTTTCTTGATGATTAAGTTCAATTCCATTAACAGGTACTGCTGCATATATAACATCGATATGAAGCTCTCCTCGTTCGTTTCGATTTCTTTGAATTCCAAGAGGTCTTATAAAGTCATCTTCCCTAGGAAATCTCTCTCCTAATAATTTAACTTTAACTCCTGTTTCTTCAAAGGCCTCGCGAAGTGCTGCTTCCTCAAAAGTTTCATCGTCATCAATATGACCGCCGGGCTGAACCCACTTATCAAACTTTTTATGATGCACTAATAATATCTTTCTATTAATCGGATTAATAATAAAAACCGATGCACAAAAATGTCTCTCCATCAAATCACCTTTTCCATTATACCATAACATTTGTTTTTGACAACAATTATTTTTTTGCGAATAAATTTATAATTTTTTGAACCCTTGAATCTTCTTTTTCAATTATAACATTTGTCTTAACAACGAATATCAGAACAATTAAAACTAAAAATGCATATAAAATAACACCAAGATCACGATTACCAAAATAATATAGAAGAGAAGCAAATGCAAACATTATATTTACCAAATATATAATTAAAACAACTTCTTTTTGAGATAAATTTTTTGACAATAGTTGATGGTGAATATGAAACTTATCGGCCTCGGTTATTGGTGTTCCATTTAAAGTCCGTCTGATTATTGCAAAAATAATATCCAAAATAGGTATTGCTAATATTAACAATGGAATTATTAAAGAAGTTAATGTTACGTTTTTAAAACCAAGTAACGCTATAACTGCAATAATAAATCCTAAAAACATCGAGCCACTATCTCCCATAAAAATAGATGCCGGATTAAAATTATAAACCAAAAATCCTAGCGTACAACCAAGCATAATAAAAGTCAAAACAAAATCAAGATCAAATTTGGCCATTAAAATAGCAATAATTCCAATTGTTAAAAAATAAATAGAACTTATCCCAGCGGCAAGCCCATCCATGCCATCAATAAAATTAAGGCAGTTTATGCATCCAACAATAAAAAATATTGTTAGCGGATATGCAAAAAGGCCGAAAGAAAACTTGTCGCCAAATAAAGTTATATTACTGATTAATAAATCTCCATACAGAACTATTATTAAAGCAGCGAAAATTTGACCAAAAAACTTAACAGAATTTTTAAGAGGTTTTATATCATCGATAACACCAGTTAAAACAATTATAAAACTACCAATAAGAATTGAATTCATAATTTCGCTTGTTTCACCATATACCATATATCCAAAAAGAAAGCCTAAAAAAATAGCCACCCCACCTAATCTAGGTATTGGCGTTTTATGAATTTTTCTGGATTTAGGATAGTCAATTGCATCAATATGAATTGCAACTCTT
>SKGW01000053.1 GCA_007117285.1 Bacilli bacterium | reverse complement strand
AATTAAAAGCATTTTATACAAAATTTCAACATTCATGTTATCACCTAAAACAATTATAGCATTTTTAAAATACTTATAAAAGAAAAAAAGCCGAAGCTTTATTTTCTCTTATCTAAATAATCTAAATTGTCTAAAAGGATTCCTGTTCCCTCTGCAACACACGTTAATGGTGATTCTGCAATAAAGACCGGGACCTTTAATTCCTTAGCTAGCAAAAGATCAAAACCATAAATTAATGCTCCTCCACCGGTAATAACAATTCCTTTATCAATTATATCGGCAGATAATTCCGGAGGTGTTTCTTCCAAAACATTTTTGGCCTCGTTAACAAGACAGTACGCACTTTCTCGAAGCGCTTCTTCAACTTCTTTTGAAGTCAATGTTATTGTATTAGGAAGTCCTGTTACTAAGTCTCTTCCTCTAACTTGCATTTTTTCATTACGGCTGTCCTTATAAACAGTTCCAATTGTTATTTTAATATCTTCAGCAGTTCGATCACCAATTAAAAGTTTATATTTATCTTTAATATATTTAATTATGTCGCTATCAAAAACATTTCCGGCAACTTTAATAGACGTACTTGTTACCATATCGCCTAAAGATAAAATTGCAATATCAGTAGTTCCTCCACCAATATCAATTACCATATTTCCGCTTGGCTTTGAAATATCAAGTCCAGCTCCAACAGCAGCAACTTTGGGCTCTTCCTCTAAATAAACTCTTCTTGCTCCAGTTCGCTCAGCTGCTTCTTTAATAGCGTTTTTTTCAACTTGTGTAATATTAGATGGACAACAAATCAAAATTCTCGGACGAGAAAAGAAACTTTTTCCATTAACCTTACGAATAAAGTGATTTAACATTGTTTCAGTTATTTCAAAATCAGCAATAACACCATCCTTCATTGGACGAATTGCTTGTACCTTGCCCGGAGTTCTTCCAAGCATTTCTCTCGCTTCTTTTCCAACAGCTAAAGGCTTTCTAGTTTCAGAATCAAGTGCAACAACACTAGGCTCATCTAAAACAATTCCTTGGCCTTTAACATATATAAGAACATTAGCAGTTCCTAAATCTATTCCAATATCTTTTGAAAACATCTTCCACCCTCATTTCATATAAATCGTGCATAAGTAAAAAAGTCGTATAAAAAATTAACTGTTAAATATGCTAGAGAAAGAACAAAGACAACATATAAAAATGTTGCTTGATAAATTCTATTTTTTTTAAAAATTTTATTAATATCGATAGAATCAGCAGCCCATATAATAACGGGCGTTATTAAAATATAAAGGATTACTTTAATTTCCATTTTCATACTCCGAAATCATTTGAATTCTAGTATTATGACGATCTTCAAAAGTATAACTTGCCTCTAAAAATAATCTGGCTAAATTTTTCAAATCTTTGATTTTCAACTCAGCAGATAAAGCAATTATATTAGCGTTATTATGACTTCTAGCCAAAACGGCCTCGCGCATATTATCTACCTTAGCGCATCTAACCCCTTTAACCTTATTTGCAGCAATTGACATACCAATCCCTGTACCACATATTAGAACACCCAAATCAACTTCTTGACTGGCTACCTTTTCACCAACTAAAAACGCATAATGCGGATAATTTGTGCTTTCTAAAATCGCTGGTCCAAAATCCAAAATCTCATAGCCCAGCTCTTCTAAGTAGCTAACTAATTCTTCTTTTATTCGAACGCCTCTATGATCACTTGCAATTCCTACTCTCATTCTATCACCTACAAATATTTTAACACTTATATAAATAATTTACAAATAAAATCAATTAAGATTTTAAATAAATATATCAAAGAAAAAACTCGAGATTCGAGTTACTTCATAATCTTATATTTTTTCTTTTCTTCCATCATATAACTTGAAATTTGTGTTTCTAGTTCAATAAGTGCATGCTTTGAAATGTTAGATAGTTTTATAACTTCTTTAACAGTATCAATTACAAGCAACCCCCAAATCAAACGTCTCTTAACTCTCATATCATTAAACAAATCTGGAGTTACCGATAAAAAGAAATAGCCCCAAAGTAATCTTTTTCTTGCAAAAAGTAACCTTTTATTAGTTAAAACACACGCGTAAGTATTGAAGACTTCAAATGGACTTTGACCATTTTGAGCCACAAAAACATACTTAACTTCTTCCCCAGGATTTAAATGACCCTGAATTACATCACAATGTTTTTTAATTCTCCAAGCAATAGTAGAGGGATATTTCCTCTTAAACTCCATTGCTTTTTCATAAACACTATTTTTCATAAAGACCTCCTAGTTTAACACTTTATTCGCTTTTAAAAAGTTTACAAGAACATCTTCTTCAACCATTCCGCCAAGAACGTCGTAAGTCTGACCATTTCCAACAACAGATGTATATGGTGTTCCAACAGTTTCTTCACCTATAATATCCATAATTGCCATAAATGTTTCAAAAGACTCATTGTCTAAATCAACATAAAGATATTCAAAGTTGTTATTCTCAGATGCACTTTTAATAATTGGATTATATTTTACACACCAAGGACATGAATTTGCGCCTAAATATAAAACTTCTCTAGTATTTCCATTATATAAATTTTCAAGTTTAGCAACAAGTTCTTCATTTACTTCATCTGGATAGTTAATTTCTTCAGTTTCCCCACTCGGAATATTCGCTCCGTCGATAAAATTGTTTGAAGCAAGGAAGTTACGAAGATTTGTTTCTTCATTAAAACCAGGCAGTTCTGCAACTACTTTGCTGTCTTGAACAAGTAATGTCAGTGGAACTCCAAATGATTCTTCTGCTTTTCCCAAAACAGTTACAAGACCAAATGTTTCCTCTTCACTCAAATCATTTAGATCAACATAATAAATATTAAAATTTTCAGATGCGGCAACTCTTTTAATTACCGGATTATACTGCGAGCAGTAAGGACATGTTGCGCTTCCTAAATAAATAAGGTTCATTTCTTTCGAATCAAATACTTCTTGAATTGCTTCAACCACATTGCCTGTTATAGCTTGTGGTGCTTCATCTGATCCAATAGCCACTCTTTCTTGCTCAAAAAAACCATTATTTTCTAAAAAATCATACAAGGCTTCTTCTTCATTAAATCCCTTCAAATCATCGATTATTTCACCATAACCGACAATCAGTGTAAGTGGAACTCCAAATGAAGAATCACCCACAACCAGACCTCTTAGCTCTTCATTTTCACTTTGTGTTAAAGTGTCCATATCGATATACAAATAATCAAAATCTTCCTTATCAGCAAGACCGCTTATAACGGGATTGTACTTTTCACACCAAGGACATGTTGCACTTCCTAAATAAACTAAGCTAAGTTCTTCCTTAGCAATTAATTCTTTAACGTCTTCAACACTTCCTGATGCTTCACTATTAAACATCATAGAGATTGGAACAATTAGCACTAAAAGCACAAAAATTCCTACTACTAAATAAAATCTATTTTTTTCTTTCATAAATACCTACTTTCCGCAACAATGTTTATATTTTTTACCACTGCCGCAATCACACAAATCATTTCTTCCTATTTTTTTAACTGTTTTAGGTTTAGAAACAACTGTTTTGTCCTCATTTGTTACTTCATTATCAACAACTTTTTTTCTTTCAACATTTTGCCTAATCTGAGCTTTAATTAAATAAGACGTTATATCTTTATCAATGTTGTTTAACATTGATTCGAATAAAATGAATCCTTCTTTTGTATAAGCTCTTGCCGGATCCTCTTGAGCATAACCACGAAGAGAAATTCCTTCTTTTAAATGTGATAGCGTATTGATATGTTCCATCCAATATGTATCGATTACTCTAAGAACAATAGCCTTTTCAAACTCGTTAACTATTTCATTTGGAACTTCCGTAAGTTTTTCTTCATATTCACCGATTACTCTATCATATATAAAGTCAATTAAAGCATCTTCGCTAAGTTCTCTAACATCATTTATATCGATATTTTTCTTAAGTAATCTTGTATTAACATCTTCAAGTAACTCAGATAAATGAAATTCAGTAATAACTCCATCATCACTATGATTTCCAACAATCAAGTCAATATGATCCATAATCATATTAAGAACAGTTTCGTGAATTGATTCACTATCCAAAACTTCATTTCTTTTTTCATAAATTATTGCTCTGTGTTTATTTGCAACATCATCAAATTTCAATAAATTTTTACGCATGTCGAAGTTATTTCCCTCAACTTTTTTCTGAGCTGATTCAACCATTTTTGAAAACATTGGATTTCTTAAAGAATTTTCACCTTGGAAACCAACTTTTTCAAGCATTGCTTTAGCTCTTTCAGTACCAAATCTAACCATCAATTCATCTTCAAAAGATATACAAAATTGAGACTCACCTGGATCACCTTGACGACCCGAACGACCTCTTAACTGATTATCAATTCTTCGTGATTCGTGTCTCTCAGTACCAAGTACAAAAAGTCCACCTAATTCTTTGGCCTCTTTTGGAAGTTTAATGTCAGTACCACGACCAGCCATGTTAGTTGCAATTGTAACCGATCCCAACGCACCAGCTTTTGCTATAATTTCAGCTTCTCTTGAGTGGTTTTTAGCATTTAAAACTTCGTGAGGAACGCCTCTTTTTTTAAGCATTGAACTAATTAATTCACTTGTTTCAACAGCAACCGTACCAACAAGTACTGGTTGTTTTTTCTCGTATTTCTCAGCAATCGCTTCAACAATTGCTTTGTATTTTCCATCTTTAGTTGAAAATAATAAATCTCCATGATCAACACGAACAACTGGAACATTAGTAGGGATACAAATAACAAACATATTATAGATTTCTCTAAATTCTTCTTCCTCGGTTTTTGCTGTTCCTGTCATACCTGATATTTTTTCATACATTCTAAATAAATTTTGAAAAGTTATTGTTGCCAAAGTTTTTGTTTCCTCACCAATTGGAACATTTTCCTTTGCCTCAATTGCTTGATGAAGACCATCAGAATAGTTTCTACCGTGCATTAATCGTCCAGTAAATTGGTCAACTATTATAATTTTTTCTTCTTGTACAACATAATCAAAATCAAGTTTCATTGCAAAATTTGCCTTTAGTGCCTGATTTATAAAATGTACTAAATTAGAATTTTTAATATCATATAAATTATCTAAATTAAAATGTTTTTCCGCTTTTTGAATACCTACCGCATCTAACGATACAGCCTTAGTTTTTTCATCATAAATATAACCATTATCTTCCTTTAGGCTTTTTGCGAAACGATCAGCATCAATATATAAATTAGCTGACTTCAAAAAACCACCTGAAATAATTAATGGAGTTCTAGCTTCATCAATTAAAACCGAGTCAACCTCATCAATTATTACAAAACTTAGTTTTCTTTGAACTCTGTCTTCCGCTTTAACAACCATGTTATCACGTAAATAATCAAACCCAAGCTCGTTATTAGTTGAATATGTTATATCAGAATTGTAAACTTCTTTTTTCTCTTGTGGACTTAATTCACGAGAATTCACTCCAACAGTCAAACCTAAAAATCTATAAATAGATCCCATCCATTCAGCATCACGAGTAGCAAGGTAATCGTTAACTGTAATTATGTGAACACCTTTGCCCGATAATGCATTCAAATATGCAGGCATCGTTGATGTTAATGTCTTTCCCTCACCAGTTTTCATCTCAGCTATATTTCCATAGTGAAGTGCAAGTCCACCAACAATTTGGACGAAATATGGTTTTTCTCCTATAATTCTAAAAGCTGTTTCTCTAACAACTGCAAAAGATTCAACCAAAACATCCTCAAGAGTTTCGCCCTTTTCAAGTCTTTGTTTAAACTCATCTGTCTTATTTCTTAAATCTGCATCACTTAAATTTACCATTTCAAAATCTAAAGCCATAACTTTTTCAGCTATGGACTTAAATCTTTCCAATTCTTTGTATTCGTGATCAAATATTTTTTTTATAATATTCATTGTATCTTACCTTTCTGAGCAACTTTTATCCAGTTACAATTAAACCGTAACCGCCTTCTTTTCTTTTATACACAACACATACTGTTTTAAGTTTAAAGTCGTGATAAACAAAGAAGTCATGACCCAATAAATTCATTTGAAGAATTGCTTCTTCCTCATCCATTGGTTTCATTTCTAGTTTTTTTCTTTTAACTATTTTTTCCTTATCGTCATCAACAATTGGTGCATCAACAAGTTCTTTTCCAGTTTTAAAATTACGTAAAACTTCATAATTTACTTTTTTCTTCATTCTTGTTTTATTTTTAAGAATTTGTCTTTCAATTTTTTCGCTTACCAAATCAATTGCTGCATATAAATCTTCGTGATTTTCCTCACCGCGCAGTATAGCCTTTTTAATAGGCATTGTAACTTCCACAATTTTATCTTTACCTCTAGAACGAACAACAACAGTTGCTGTTACTTCTTCAGAGTATTCTAAATATTTTTCTAATTTTCCAATTTTATCTTCGATGTAATCATTAATTGCAGGGGTTATTTTCATTTTACTTCCTCTAATATTAAATTTCATATCATCATTCCCTTCTATATAAATTATATCATATTTTGTAAAATCATAACAGTAACTATTATAACACAAATTATTAAATTTTTAACTAAATTTCAACTTCAATTATTTGCAAAAAAACATCACCAACAATTTTCGTTTGATTACTGATTTTAACATTGTTAGAAACAATTTTACTTGCCTCAAAAAGACCAAAGCCTCTTTTATTCCCTTTTGTTGAAAAACCTTTAACAGAAATTAAATTTAAATCAACCGGTTTGGTAAGGTAATTGGCGATACCGATTTCAATTTTTTTATATCCTTCGAAAATTGAAATCGCAATTATTTTCCTCCCAGAATTTTGACAAGATTCAATTGCATTATCAAGAAAAATATTTACCATTTTACAAACACTTTTTTCCAACATTAAATTAATTTCATTATAGGAGTATGTACTGATTTTTATATCGTAGTCAATTTGTGAAAATCTCGTTTGATTTATTTTTTGAATAATAATGTTTTTAATCGCTTTGCTACTTATTTTGGAACATTCATCATCTAATTTTTTTATCATTATTCTTTTGGTTTCCAGCAGGCTTCGCAAGACCATTATTTCGTTTTGTGAATCGTGTAGTCTTTCTAACTGCTCTTCACTAATTAAATTAAATTTTTCGACTCTATTAAGCTTTTTAATATTTTTTATATAATCTACAACAAAAAGCAGTTCGAAAATAAATAATCCCAAAAGAAAAAAAGAAAGTTTCTCATTATCAATTACAACTAACTTGTAAATGCTGATGTTATAAATAACACATAAAAACAAGCAGTTATACATTAATATCAGCTTCTTTGTTTTTTTACTTACAAAGTTAAATATGTTTTTCACTTTTAAATCCTTTGCTTAGCAATGTACATTTTTCACCATTTTTAAAAACAATTATGTTTTTTTGAAAATCAAAACTAATTACTTTTTTCATATTAACAAGACAAGCCCGATGCGTTTTTTTAAAAAATGGACGATAACTTACTTCAAAATAACAAAGCGGTTTGTTGGATTTTATGCAAATATTATCGCCAACAATAACGCTTTTTCTTGTAAATGTATCACGATATATATAATTGATATCATCCAATAAAATTTGATAGGTAATTCCTCCGGATTTAATGAATACTTTTTCTTCCCAATCCAACAAAAAAAGTGCCTTATCAACAGCATTATATAATCTATCAAAACAATTTTCATTTTTAGAAATAAATGTTAACACCATTAACTCCATAAATAAAATTTCTTTGATTGCTGCTTCAATTGCACTTAAAAATATTATTTGACTCCGAGAATCAACACCTCTTATTTTTTTAGCCACTTGAATTCCATCTATACTAGGACCTTTTACATCTAGTAGGTATATTTTTGTTTCACCATTGTTTATTATTTTTTCTAATTTGTTATTATAATCAAAAAATATTTCGCTAGAAAACCTCATGTTTTTCCGAAACATGATTTCATCGATTTTTTTCGAAATCATTTTAGAAAATTTTTCATTGTCTTCATATATAACAAACCGAATCAATGTACCACCCCGGATTTTTTACATAATATCACTGATAAAAAGAAAACGTAAGAAAGTTAACCACAAGTAAAAAAGAGGCGCTAACCTCTTAATCAATATATAGCACTACTCTAAATCCCGTGTTAGCCGTAGCTGTTGAATTGCTCAACACGGAGTAAGATGGTCCTCCAGACAATCCGCTTCCGTCGTATCCGTTTGATCTTATTACGTATTGACTACCATTTGTTTCAGCAGTCCACTCACGAAGGTTTCCGGCAACATCGGCAACATTGTTAATATACCATGTATCATTTGTTCCGGTTCCTTTTAAAGTTCCCACTTGATAATTACCTCCCGATGCCGGGAATACTGAATTGTTGTAATTACCCCAACCTCGACCGTCATCAATTATCGTTTTTTCTTGATTATTAACATAAATCCATCTTAAGAAAGTGTCCCACTGTGTTCCTGTAACCAAACCTGTTCTTGGTGTATAACCGTAGTGAGTGCGCATTGCCTCAGCTTTAGCTTTGGCATCAACATAAGTTATGTTATTCCATAAGTATCCGTCATTAGCTATTGTTGCACTAGCCCATGCAAATGATGTGCTTATTTTGTCATCTGTTGTTGGCTTTATCATAACTCTTCTAGTTCCACCACTATGTTCATAAGTTGATTCATATCTTCCAATATAAAACCCCCTATATTTTTCTATTTGTGCCGCCTCAGAAGTAACTCCTGTTGGCATTGTATGTGAATTAAGTGGAGCTAGGTCTGTTATTCCGTTCGTTAAATATCTAGCATACGCGACTTTATCTGTTTCATTACTTCCATAATTATAACCTTTTGCTTTAACTCCTAAATCAACAGGAACCCAAACGAATTGATTACCTAGAGAGTCGTGAATAACTAAACCATTTTCTATTTTTCTTTCATCTAAACTTAAAGAGACATTGAAACCTGCCGGAACTGGAGCTTCACGTCCATCCACATCGACAAATACAGATCCTCCCGCTGGAGCATAAAGCGCTGTTATCGCTGAATCAGCCGAAGTGTCCTGTCCTATGAATTCTCTAAATCCCTTATCATAACTTGTAGATATTTTTTCGTTTAAATTATCTTTAGCAAAGAAATTATAATTTTCTAAATACGAGTATGAATAAAAATCTCCACCAAATCTAGCTACAGTGTTAAGTTGTTCTTTATATCTTTCAATTGAAGCAATTTCGTTTTTTTCCGAATAACTACCATTTTCAACAACAAAGTTCAAAGATAAAGTGGTTGCTGAAGTTGCTACTGCTGTTTGGATAGCTTCGGCATGCGCAAATACATCAATTGGCTTGTAATGCCCTAACCCAAACCCGTCTTTTAATAAAATTCGATCACCATTTCTAAAACCAACACCACTAACTAAGCTAGTAAACCCTGACTGCACTTCCGCTGGTGTAGCGTTATACTTTCCGGAAATGTGAGCTCCAACTTTAAAAGTGGGAGAGCCCGCCAATGAATTAACGTTTACCACTACTTGATTTATGACGTTCGCCCAGTAACTTTCTAAATTTATATTGTTTGTAAAAATCTCGTTATTGAAGTAAAACCCTGCGAATGATGAACTTCCAGAATACAATGTGTGCAATTCTGTATTAACACTTATAAACATTTGTGCTATTGCATTTTGCCAATCCAAATTCGAAATAACATTTGGATTTGACCAGTCCTTTATTGCAACGTTTCCAAGAAATACTTGAATACCAGTTGTTTCTGCGGCTTCCATAATTTTTTCGATTACGCTGTATTTAGTTGTACTTCCTGAATAAATAGATTCACCGATGTTATACCATGCTGTATTAATATTTAAAGAAGCATCACCGATTCCGCCACTTGCCATTCCTACTTTTTCAACAACAACACCATCATACCCCGCTCTTTGAAGTAATTTAAAGTCTTTTATGATTTCGGGTATTGTTGAATTTTCATATCGACTAGGATCGATCATATCATATCTAACATCTCTATTTGGTGTTACAGCAGCTCCAATAAAGTCTCTTAACTGAACTAGCTCTGCAACTCTGTTCTCATCATTTGGATTCATAAAGATTGGATCTGATACGTTTACAGTTCGGTTTGCTAAAGAATCGACAGCTAACGTGTGAACATAATAAACACCAGCCTCTGCAACGCCTAATTCAACATTGCTAAAAGCTTCTGGTATGTGATTAGCCGTATCCCAAAGAGGAGAAGTTGAAATCAACGGAGTTGCACTTCTGTTAATAATATATTTCATTTCAGTTATAGTGTTTTCCGAAAAAACCATAAATAAAGAATTAAAGTTTTCATTTTCATCTAACTCATTATAAGTTAATAGGGCTTTTGTTGAAAAAGCTAGGTTTTCATCGACTTCAGTAACAACAAAATTTTCACCAATTTTTTCAACGCACCAAGCGTCATTACAAATAAAAGCAGCTTCTTTTTCTGGGCTTATATAAATATACCCCGAGCCGTTAACATTACCGCGAAATTGAATTTCCTTGTTGCCCTCAACTGAGTGTAGTTTTCTTTCTTTTAATAAAAATGTTTTATGTCTACTATTACTTGAGTTTTCAATTGAAGCTACATTAAAAAGTGAAGAAACATCATTTTGAAATGAATCTCTTCGCGCCTCATATAAAACCTCTCCCATTATTGGAACAATGATTAATATAATTAATGCAATTATAACTATTACCGCTAGTAACTCTGCCAACGTAAAACCTTTTTTATTCATAAAATCACTCCTATTTTTTATATTATAACACAAACATATACAGACTAAACTAATTTATCTAACATTTCTTTTTTGTAAACTTGAACTCCTTCTTGATTAAATGGATTGATATTTTCCAAGTATCCACTAACAGCACAAGACATCATTAAAAACTTCATTAAATAACCTAAATTCTTAGCATTCAACTCTCCATTGTTAATAATGATATTAGGAACTTCTGCCTCATAATGAGCTTTTGAAGTTGAGGTTTGAGCTATTTCATTAATTTCACTTAAATATTTAGAATACTCATCAATGTATATTTCTTTTTTTTCTTCAAAATTAATTACCGTTTCAAATGTAATCTTTGAGCCTTCTTGCATGAACTGACCAATTGAATGAAGATCGGTCGTATTTATAAGCCCTACCGGAAAAATTCCTTGACCTTCTTTTCCCAGCGATTCGGCATATAGTTGCTTAATCCATTCAATTAAAAAGAATAGTTTTGGATTATAAGTAACATACGCTTCAATTTTTTTCCCATCATCTTGCATTTTCTTTCGAAAAATAGCATATTTTTTAACATCTTCACTTATTTCACTGCTTTGAGATCCTAAATACAAATTATCCACATCAATACCCGCAACATATATTGGTAGAAAACCAACTGCTGTAAATACAGAATATCGACCGCCTATGTTATCGGGAATTAAAAAATAATCATATCCGCTCGGAACAATTTCTTTATTCCCCGTTGTATAAACAACTCTCTTTTTTAATTCATCATCAGAATATTTTATTTTCATCACTTTCATTAATTCATTAAAAATAATTCGCGTTTCTAATGTTTCACCAGATTTGGAAATATAATTAATTCCAACTCGTTTATTTTCTATTTTTTTCTTTACATTAACTAGAGCATCAGTTGATAAAGTGTTTCCGACAAACAAGATTTCCACTTTGTTTTCAACACTTAGCGCATCTATTATGGCCTTGGCGCCTAGATATGAACCGCCTATTCCCACGACTAATAATATGTCACATTCTTTTTTGAAAAAGTTACCCTTTTCTTTTGTTTTTTCTAAATTTAAATTACTATTTAACCACCCAGTATAATTCGAATGATTTTCAAAAAAACTACCTAATTTAGAAAAATCATGCTTTTCTAATTCTTTATCTATATCAATATTTGAATATGTTTTAAAATCAATTTTCATATAATCACTACCTTTATAAAAGTATACCATTATTTGTTTATTTTGTGAATTGAAAAAAGTAAAGAGCATACTCCTTACTTTAAAACTATATCATGTATTTTTTTGTCATTTTCTAGTTCGATAATAGATTCTTCATCCTTATAGTTAATTTCTAAATTGTATGTTGTTTCAAAATACTCATAAGAAATTTTTATACTTCCCCACTTTTTTGGGAAATTAGGTTTTATAACTAAAGTGTTTCCAACTTTTTTAAAGCCTAATATTCCTTCCAAAGCAACTTTGTAGGCCCAGCTGGCAGAACCTGTATACCAAGTCCATCCACCGTGACCGTTGAAAGCAGGATTAGAATATATATCTGCCGCAATGACATATGGTTCAACCTTGTAAACATCGGAGTCCTTACCACTTGGCATTATCATTTTAAAATGTTCATACGCTCTTGGATCTCGAAGTTTTGCCAAAGCCATTATATACCAAAGCGCTCCATGAGTATATTGACCACCATTTTCACGAACACCAGGAAGATAATCGCTTATGTATCCTGGATTGTTTTCAAGTCCTGTGAAAGCTGGGTCTAAAAGTTTAATTAGTCCTACTTCTTTATCAACAAGTTGATTTTCAACAGCAGAAATAACTGATTTTCTTCTATCTTTTGGCGCAACATCAGTAATAATGCTCCATGCTTGAGAGATTAGATCTATTTGACATTCTTTGTTTTCAGATGTTCCCATAGGTGTTCCATCGTCAAAGAACGCTCTAGTATACCAAGCTCCATCCCAAGCGTTTTCATTAATTGACTCTTTTAATTCACGAGATTTTGCCATACACATTTCTTTAAATTCCGCATCTTCGGTCATTTCACTCATTCGTTCAAGGTTTTCATGAAGGAAAAATCCAACCCAAACACTCTCACCTTTTCCTAAATGACCTACTTTACTCATACCATCATTCCAGTCACCACTGCCCATTAACGGAAGTTTGTTTTTCCCAAATTGAGAAACAGCTTTATTAATTGCAAGTTTCAAGTGATAGTATAGTGTTTCCTTTGATGCAGAATAAGTAAAATCAACACCTTTTTCTGATTCTGATTCTTGAAGTTGATCTGCTTCTACAAAACCTACTTTTTCTTCTAATATTGAGTAATCATTAGTTGCTTTAACATATTCATAAGTACAATACACAAGCCAAAGATAATCGTCTGAAAACCTTGTTCTTGCTCCAAATCTTAAATCTTCATGCCACCAGTGAAGAACATCGCCTTCAGCAAACTGATGATTTGCATGCTCTAAAATTTGTTTTCTTGCATATTCTGGATTGTTGTATAGAAGACAAAGCGAATCTTGAAGTTGATCTCTAAAACCAGTTGCTCCACCAACTTGATAAAACGCCGCTCTTGAATATAATCTCGACGCGTAGGCCTGGTAGAGTATCCAACCATTAACCATATTGTTAAGATCTTTATCAGGTGTTTCAATAGTTATATTACCAACCTTAGAATCCCAATATTTTTTGACATTATTAAGTTCATTGTTGATATTTTCAAAATCTCTATACTTTGGTATAACGTTTTCAAAATCACCACACCCCAACATAAAGCTAACTCTGTTTTCATTTTCTAAATCAAGATTTACCATAATTGACTTAGAGTTAATATCCTCCAGATTACAACTACTTATATCTTTTGAACTACTAACAAAGACTTTTTCATTTTTGAAAATTTTACTATATGTATTCCTCATAAATAAACAATTATGCACTGGATCAAATTCCGATAAAATATATTTGTTTGTAGTTTCTTCGCTAACTCCCAATACCGGTTTAATATCGAATTCCACCAAGCATCTTTTTCTATTTTTGGATTTAATTAAAACATCATATATTTTGACATTATCATTAGTTGGAACAAAAACAGTAGTTTCAATATCATAATTTTCTGTTTTCGTAATAAATTTAGAATATCCAAATCCATGAACTACTTCACTCGGAACTAATCTAAGTCCGTCTATGAAAATTGATTCACTAGGTGGATCAACCACTGGATCATTGCTCCAAGAAGTTAACTTAAACTCTCTACTGTTATGAGCATATGTAAAACCACCGAAGTTATTAGTAATAACACTACCAAATTCTTCGTTTGCAATAACATTTGACCACGGCATTGGTGTATCCATTGTTTTTATTGTAAATTCTTTTCCATCTTCACTAAATTTTCCGTACTCATTTGAATTTTTATTTCCCAATGGAATCATATCTTTTTTGAAACAAAGTCTAGAAATTGAAGTTTTTGTAGCTTCCATTTCATATATTTGATCCGTTAAAGGTTTTCTCTGAGATCCATCAAAGTATAAGCTGGATACCATTTTTAGAAGAGTTCTCTCTTCTTCGGTAATATCACTTACTACTTTGACACTACCAGGAGAGTCCTCGAAATAATTTAAATTGTTAATTCGATAAAGTAATCTTTCAACATATTTATTTACAATTTCTTTTTTCTCATCAATTTCATTGTTTATAATAATTATGTCGATATAAATTGCTCTGCTTTTATAAAACTCATATGCTCTAAGTATATCTTTTATAAACCCTGAATTCTCAGCACTAAAAACATCAACGACTATAATTGGAAGATCTCCCGAAACTCCAAATTTCCACAAGTTTTGTTGCGTTAAAATATTAGTTCTTAGTAAATTAGATCTTCCTGCTTCATAAGTTGGCTGGTAGACGTATTTTAAGAGGCTATTGTAAGCTCTAGTTTCAATTCCGCTTAGACCAGCATACCTATTACGCATATTGTTTAAAACAGTGGCCTTATCAAAGGCTGCTTCAATTTTTTTATCATTGTTGTAAGCATTAACAATTTCCATAACTTGTTGTCTAGATTTACCAAATCCAACAAGTAAGTATAAAGTTTTTTTAGAGTTTGGTTTTAATGTTATTTTTTTTCTAATACTCATTATCGGTTCTAATAGTTGTGTGCAATCTGATGATAATGATTCATTTTTAACTATTTTACTTGGATTAAGAGTTGTGTTGTTTCTTCCTAAGAAATTCATTCTTGAAGTTTCATACTCAAAAACACCGTCATCTTCTTCTGCAAAAAAGCGATTAATAACAAAATATTTTGTGTTTTCTTTTGTTCTTGAACGTCTTGAGAACATTAAAGAGGAAGTAACTTCATCAATCTCAGCTTTAATTGTAACGTTATTAAAAACAGGGTGTGCTATGTCTTCTTCAGGACGAGCCATTATCACTTCACCATATGAAGTTAATTCTAACTCAACGCTTTCTTGTGAAGTATTTTCAACTTTGATTTTTCTAATTTCTGCATTATGATCCTTAGCAACTGTAATTTCAGTTGTTGTTATAAGATCTTCATCTTCACGAACAAATTTTATTCTATCCGATGCAAAGACAACATGATAGTGATCGGGCTCCGTGCAAGATGGACTGTAAGTGTTAGGATAAATTTTATTAGTTTTTGTGTTTTTAATATAAACAAACAATCCATGATTTTCATCAGTTATTTTTCTGTATCTATTTATTTGTAAGTTTTTATATTTGCTGAATCCTATTCCTCGATCATTTATGAAAGTTGAATAAAATCCATTTGATAATACCCCAACCTCAGGAATTGGCATAATTCCTTCCTGTTCTCGCATATCACTATCGATAACATCTCTCTTATAATTGTATTTTTTATATCTAGCTATTTTCAAATCAATATATGTTCTGATTTGAACTTTTTCTTTTAAAAGTATTTCAACTGATTGTATATTTTTGTCGGCATGAAAATACTCTTGGATTATATTGTTTTTTAAATAATTAGTTATACTTGTTAAAATCATTCCTTGATGGTGAGCGTAGTAAGCTTTAACTATAGCTCCATCTTCGTGGTCATAGGCCTCGTAAAGTCCGAACTCACCTTGCATACCAATTTTTTTCATTTTTTTAATATTGTTATAAACTTCAACCGGATATTTAGTCAAAGCCATAATCGAACCGTATGGTGATATTACTATTTGTGGTATTTCACTATCGTGGAATTTCAAATAAGGAATTCCAAATGCTTTATACTTGTAATTTTGCGAATCATCTAATTCATTGTATGCTGACTCAGTAATACCCCAAGGTATTTTTGAACTTACTTCATTAACAAATTCTTTTTGAGCGTAATAAGCAAAAGCATATGTCTCATCAAGTAATGTGTGTTCAAATGTTTTCATGAAAATAAGTGGCATGTAGTATTCAAACATCGTTCCCGACCAAGAAACTACTCCTTTATACCATTTATGCTTTGTCAAAGTTTTATCCAATCTAAACCAGTGTTTAAAAGGAACATCACCTTTTGCAATAGCTACAAAACTAGCAAGTCTCGCTTCTGATAAAAAGTTATTATAGTTATACGGAACCAAAGTTCCTTCGTTAACTACATAACCAATACTAAATACATCGCCTTCTTCGTTATATAGTTTTGAAAAGTCTGTTTTATCAATTAGTTTTTGAATTCTATACTTCAAAGAGTTGTAACCAGAACATTTACTCAAAAATCCTTTTACCACATATAAAGTCGAAATGAAGTTTCCACTATCAGCTGTTGAAATAAAATGTGGTGGAAGTTCTTTTTTTGTTTTAATATCATACCAATTGTATAAATGTCCATTCCATTTTTTCAAAGATTCAACGTTTTTAATTATATTATTAATCTTATCTATAGCACTGTTTTTACTTATTAATTTTAATTCAAAAGCTGAAATTACAGCCGTTAATGAAAATGCTATATTTGTAGGTGAGGTTCTAGAATCAAATTTTTGATTTCTATTTAATTGAAAGTTATCAGGAACTAAGAAATTGTTTTCTTTTGTTAATGTTTTATCAAAATAAGCCCAAGTTTGTTGTGCTATTTCACGAACATCGCTTTCCATTCTCTTTCCTGGTTGTTCTTGTTCGTTTTTAATATCTCTACTAACAAAGTACATCAAAAACGGAGCAATTAACCATATAAATGCTACTAAGTATGATAAAAACACATGCTCCATCGATAAATCTTTAGCAAAGTAAAGAATTGCTATTGCTGCAACGTAATTAACTTTGAAATTTTTAAAGTAATTTCCTAGCGTATTTTTTGCTGTTGCCTCAACTTCTTCAGAAGTAACCCAGTTTAACAAGTTTTTCTTACTCACAAGCATGCGATAACAAGCTTTTACAATTGCGTTCATGTATAGGAAGGCCTCGTATGGAAGTAGTGCAAAAACTAATAAAGATTTTGCAATAACAGCCATTAATCCCCATATTATTCTCATATAGTATCTAAGTAAAATATCATATTTTTGTCTTGCTAGTAATTGATGCAATAGGTAGAAGAAAATAGGAACAGCAATTATTATAAAAACAATTCCCATAACTAATGTCGGTCGATCAGTTAATGCAAACCCAAATAAAACAATAAGAAATAATAATGGACTTCTTAAACTTCTTCTTAAGTTATCAAATATTTTCCATCGACTTATTAAATTTAAAGGATTCAATGCTAAATCATTTTTATGATCTTTAACATATTTTTTAAGCCAACCAATTATCTGCCAATCTCCTCTAGTCCATCTATGATGACGCATTGCATCATTTAAATATTTTGAAGGAAATCCATCAAATAATTCAACATCGCTTATATATCCACAACGAAGGTAATTACCTTCTAAAAGGTCGTGGCTTAAGATTAAATTTTCTGGAAAAGTATCTCCTAAAACTTTATCAAAAATTTCTAAATCGTAAATCCCTTTTCCTGTAAAACTTCCTTCACCAAAAACATCTTGATATAAATCAAATTGCTTTGTTGAATAAATATCGAGTCCACCAAGTCCAGCAAACAATTGAGAGTATTCTGATATATTTGTTACTTCGACATCTATACTGACTCGCGGTTGCATTATTGCATGACCTTTTACTACTTTTCTTCCATCATCAGAAAGAATTGGTTTATTCATTGGATGAACCATTGTTCCTATTAATTTTAATGCTGTGTTTAATAGTAATTTTGTGTCGGCATCAAGTGTTATTATATACTTGATTTTCCCCTCTAAAGGAGCTAGCGTATGCCCTTTAAAATATTTTTCTTGATCTGATAAAGATAATTTCCCCAATAGGGCCTGATTGAAATGGTGGAGTGCTCCTCTTTTTCTCTCGTATCCTAAAAACGATCCCTCTTTTGGATTGAAAAAACGATTACGATAAGCAAAATGAAAAATATTTTTACCGTATGTTTCATTTAACTTTCTTGCTCGTTCAAGACCAGCATTTAAAATTTTATCATCCATTTTTGTTTTAGCAGTTGATTCACTAGTAACATCGCCAAGCAAACAAAAATATAAATTTTGTGCTCTGTTTGATAAATAATACAACTCTAAGTTATCAAACATTTGATTTACTTTGTCTGGATCTTTTAAGATAGTTGGAATAACAACCATTGTACTGTACTTCTGAGGAAGATGATTTTCCAGTTTTATTCTAAATAACGTTTGAGTATCAACATTTTTCATTAAAATTTGCGTTATAACTTCAACCGAAAATCCTATCATTGGTAATAGGAAAAGAATGAATGCTAAAAGTCCCAATTCAATATATATCGCATAATTAACAAAAAGAGCGACTAAAAAAACAGCCGTCACATACAAATATGCTCGCGCTTTATATCTTTTCTTTTTAAAAAGGTGAAAACCAACGTGCTCCTCGCCCGCTTTTTCCAACAAATTTTTAGCGAATTCGTACTCGCTTATTTTTTTCTTTTTTACTTGTTTTTTTATTTCACTTCTATACTCTATTTTTGAAACTTCATACATTGTGTCATAAACTTCTGCTTTTTCGTTAATTAAAGCTTTTTCAACATAGCTTATTTTGGCATACAAGTCTTCTAACTTAAATTTGATAGCAACTTTAAAAGATGAAATTAAGTTTACCATTAGTATGTTTTCATTTGATCTTTCATCATGCTCTACGTTAATTATTTCTTTTAATGAGGTATTGTTAGAAATCAATAACTCGTTTAACTTAACAAATATTTCTTCTGATCTTTCGCCCAAGCTGTTTAGTCTGTGGTTAATCTCAAGTATTTTAAAATGAGAACCAATTAATGATTTATCTATTGGTAGGCAGTTATCTATGCTTGCTTCGCTGTCCTTCTCGAGTTGGCTAGATATTTTTTTGAAACATTGATCTATTTTTTCTTTTTCTAAAAATTTATATTTTAATTTTTCGCTTAAAATTCTTAATTTTGAAATTATGTTACATTTTATAGAACTATTTATGTAATCAATTTCATCATACGTAAAAAAATCATCATTTTCTAATTGATAATTATTAAGAAACTTAAATAGCAAGTTTGTATCTAATCGAAAATTCTCTTGTTCTAAATATGAACAAATTAAGTTGTCTAGATATTGCTTTCGCTTTGGTTTAATTTGAAGTATTTTTAAACTACTTAATTCGTGATTTATCGTTTGTTCTTGCTCACTCAATAAGTAGTAATTATCAACGATCCATTCGTTTATACTACCGACACTTTTTGTTTGTTTGGTATAAGTTGTTAGTTTTTTATAATAATTTGTAATAAATTTCATGTTTTTTCTAACATTTCTAATCGATGTGTTTTTCATAATTACCTCCACGTTACATACATTTACATTATACACAGTTTAGTCTAATTTTTCAAACAATTATATGTTATAATTTGTTTGGGTGATACTATGGATGAAACAATTTTTAGAGCTTATGATATTAGAGGCGTATATCCAAGTCAAGTAAATGAGGATATGGCCTATAACTTAGGGCGTGCTTTTGGCACGTGGATTGGCAATGATGGACAGGAGTTTACTACTATTGGCTATGATAATCGCGATTCATCAGAAAATCTTTTTGCTGCTTTAAGCAAGGGTATTATGGACAGCGGAATTGATGTAATTAATTTAGGACTTGTTACAACTCCGATGTATTATTTTTCTTGGCATTTTTTTAAATCAAAATCAGGTATTATGATTACCGCTTCTCACAATCCAAAGGAGTATAATGGTTTTAAGTTTTCTTTTAACGGCCAATATAATTCTCACGGACAAGAAATCCAAGATTTTAAAGAACTTATTAAAAGTAAAAATTTCAACTCTGGAAAAGGAACTTGTAAAAAGGTTGATATAAAAGAGCATTACATGGATTTTCTTCTTAAAGATGTTGAAATCGGTAATTTAGATGTGGTCTTTGATGTTGGAAATGGTAGCGGTTCAATTGTTATCGAAGATATTTTAAAAAGATTACCAATCAAATATACGCCTTTGTTTTTTGAATCAGATCCTTCTTTTCCAAACCACCACCCTGACCCAAGCGTACCGGAGAATTTAAAAGATTTATCTGATAAGGTGCTTGAAACAGGTGCTGATGTTGGCTTTGCTCTAGATGGAGACGCTGATCGAATTGGCATGGTCGATGAATTGGGAAATATTATCGAGCCCGATAAATTAATGATTATTGTTATTCGAGACATTTTAGAAAAAATTAAAGATAAAAGAATTTTATTTGATGTTAAGTGTTCTAAGGCACTAGAAGATGAAATTAACAAATTGGGAGGTATTCCTGTTTTGTCAAGAACTGGAAATTCATATTTGAGATCAGCAATTTCAAAGGAAAACATCCTTTTTGGAGGAGAATTTTCCGGACATATATTTTTTAATGATAAATTTTTGGGTTATGACGATGGAATATATGCTTCGCTTAGATTAATGGAAATTATTAGTAGAAAAAAAGTTCCTGTTAGTTCTCTTTTGAAAGGAATTAACAATTACTATTCAACCGAGGAGTTAAAGTTCAAAACCGAAGATTCAATTAAATTTTCAGTTATTGAAAAAATTAAAGAGGTTGCTGAAAAAGAAGGACTTGATGTTATTACATTGGATGGGTGTAAAATTATTTATGAAGATGGTTTTGCATTAATTAGAGCTTCTAATACTGGACCTAACCTTACAGCGCGATTTGAGGCTGTTTCTAATGAAAAATTAGAAGAAATTAGAAGAAAATGGTCGGAAAACATTGAAAAATTGATAAATTAACAGAAAAAAGTAACTAATTAGTTGCTTTTTAAATTTCTTGCAAATGCTACACCATTCATACTGGCTTGCATCAAACCTCTAGTTATTCCTGCTCCATCGCCTAGTGCGTATAAGTTTTTTATGCTTGTTTCAAAGTTTTTGCTTAATTTTATTTTATTTGAATAAAATTTTACTTCAACACCATATATTAATGTTCCATCTCCAGCAAATCCTGGCATCAAGTGATCCAAAGCTTCAATTGTTTCTTTTATATCCAACATAATTCTATATGGTAGTACTAGGCTTAAATCCCCAGCAACAGCATCTTTTAAAGTTGGTTGTGTATTATTTCTATCGAGTCTTTGTTGTGTAGTTCTTCTGCCTCTTTTAAAATCTCCATAAGTTTGAACTAAAACTTTGCCCCCAGAAAGCATATTTGCTAATCTAGCAATATGTCTTCCATATTCAATAGGTGTTTTAAATGGTTCTGTAAATTTTTTAGAAACTAGCAATGCTAAATTTGTATTGTGAGTTTTGAGCTTTTCGTCTTTATAACTGTGACCGTTTGCAAGCGCTAAGTTTTTATCATATCGTTCTTCGCTCACTTCACCTCTTGGATTCCAACAAAAGGTTCTTACTTTATCGTCAAATGTTTTTGTGTAGTTAATTAATTTACTTTCATAACTTACTTCATCAACTTTTTGAGTTATTGTACTGTCACATTCAACACGAACACCAATATCAACAACACCAGATTCTGTTTTGATTTTATTTTTAGAGCACATATGGTTTAACCATGAACAGCCCTCACGACCTGCACTTACAACTATTTTATCTGCATAATATTTTGAATCTTTAGTCTCAACACCTTTTGCAATGTTTTCTTCAATAATGAACTCTGTTACGGGTGTTTCAAATAAAATTTCAACACCTTTTTCAGTTAGGTATTCTTGAAGTTTTGTATAAATTTCAAAAGCTTTTTCAGTTCCTAAGTGCCTAACACCAGATTCAATTAGTTTTAAGTTGCACTCGATTGCTCGCTTTCTAATTAATTCTGATTCACCGTTACGTTCAAGTCCGTATACTTTTTGATCAGCTCCAAAATTTATATAAATATCATCTGTATATTTCAAAATTTCTCCAAATTCTTTTTTTCCTAAATAATCAATTAAGTTGCCACCTACTTCGCCGTGTTCATTAATGCTTAATTTTCCATCTGAAAATGCTCCAGCACCAGAAAATCCTGTAGTAATATTACACGGTACGCAATTTACGCAACTGTGATTTGTTCTTTTGGGACAGATTCTTTTTTTTATTGATCTACCTTTTTCAATCATTAAAATTTTTAGATTTTTTTCGTTTTTAAGCAATTCAAAGGCAGTGAATATTCCACTAGGTCCTGCACCAACTATAATAAAATCGTATTTTTTCATAAAAAACTCTCCTCAAACTAATTAAATTATATCAAAAAGAGCAAAAAAAAACAGTATTTTGACTAAAATAGTAAAAACTGTTTTTATATTTCTAACGTTCAAAATGTAAATTGTTAATATTTAATCGAAGGTTCAAACCTTCAACTGTGCAGTCATAGATACTATCAACAGCATATTGTGACATCAATTCATATTCATCATACGTGAAGACTTCTTCTCTATTTCCTGCTGACACCAAGCAATATGTTCCATCTGACACGGCCATATATACTAGTCCATCTTCTTTTACAACTATTGAACCGATAATTGGTTGTTGTCCATTAAAATCTAAACTTGTTCCGTTTGTTCCCATGTTGGTACCATCAAGCTTAAATTCATAGCGAATTTCGAGGGTTTCGCCGCCTAAAGCTCTTCTCATATGTTCGTTTTCTGCTGCTCTTACCAATCCATATCCTGTTGCATTAAAAGCTCCTTTTTGAGCGTCGTCGATTGCTTCAAAAGCTCCAGGGAATAGCATTTCTGCAATTCCGCCAAATAAATCTTCTAAAGTTTGTTCCATGTTTTCTATTTGCATTTCTGTCATATCATCATATTTTATTAAAACACCTCTTGATGGTTCATAAATTCTTTCAAGTACTTCCAGTTCTGTTATTGCATTCATTCCAAAAATTATATTATCATCTTCCATTGTAACTTTCAGATTTAAATTAAGTTCACTTTCGTAATGCTTATCTTTTTCTATTTCGGTTTCTGTGAATTTCATTTCAAGTTCAATTGCAAATATTTGTTCACCATTTTCATAAACAAATATTCCAAATTTTGATGTTTCTTCATCATTTTCTAATAGTTCAAAACTCAAAACCATTTCATCATTATTGTAAAATTCAAACACGTTAATTTTATCTCTATTATAGTTAATTATGTTTACTGTTTGTGCTCCATTGTAGTCATTGTATGAAATCATGAAATCATGTTTAACTATTTTATTTAAAAGGCCTTTAACATAGATTGAATAAGACATTTCAAATCCATCTAAATCTAAATTTGGAATTTCTGCTATTGCTTCATCAAGTCCTTCGATAATTTCTTCTTTTGATAGATTTTCATTCGAACTATAATTTGCTATGTTTTTAAGTGATTCAAGTGCTTTTTCATCTTTTTTCAATCCATTAATTACATATTCCAACATCTCTTTAATTCTAGTTTCATCTAAATCAAAGGTATTTCTAGTTACAGATACTTGCTCTCCATTTAATGTAATATCTGTTTTTTCTGAAGAAAAGTAATCATTTTTCAAACTTTTCAAAAATAGTGTTTTAGTCTTTTCAACTAATATTTCAACATCATCAAGCAACTCAACTACATCAGTTTCATCTTCTTGAAATAAATCGATATCATCAACACCTACATAATGATCAAAAAATTCTTGTATAAAGAAGTATGTAACGCCGTCTTCGGCAAAAACATTTGCTCCTAAAATTTTCTCTTCTTCAAATAAAGCTCGAAAATCCATATATAATTTTTTATTCAATAAATCTTGCTCAATTGAGTAATTAATTCCTAAGCCTTCAAGCATTTCTGCGATCATTTCTAGTTCTTGAAGACCTTCTGAATGACCGAATTCAAAATCAACTTCAGTAATTAGCGACACTGGTTTTTCTCTTGAGAGTGTTGCAAATTTGCTTTCTCTTAATCCGCTCATCACATTTGACATTTGTGTGTATGTATTATTAATTGATGCAATAAAAACGCTTTTTGGATTAACTGATAGTGAAATGTACGCTATTGCTCCCAGTAAAACAATAAGTACAACCGATGCTATTCTTAGCATTATAATGTATTTTTTTTCCATTTAAAATCCTCCTACTCTAATAAAAAGTATAACATAGCAACCAATTCTTATCAATAAAAAACAAGAAATTATTAATTATCTTGCTTTTGAAGTAATTTCTTCTTCCACTTCTATTTCCAGGTTCTTTCCTTTTCGTTCAGCATATAGTTTCCTAATTGATTCTGGATCATAAAATTTTATTAATTTCAATATTAACAAAATACTAGCTATTGGAAGAAAAAAGTACAGTGGTGCAAGATAATAAAACCGCAAAGCGTAAAACGAAGTGTAGTCTGCAAACGACACTCCAAGTGCAAGCAAAGTTACTGCTAAAAATATTGCCAATTCTGCAAAGATATCCTTTTTCTTGTAAATCAAAGCTATCAAGGATCCAAATCCTCCAAGAAGCAAAAACGGTGTAACTATAGCATAAACTTTTCTTATTCTTTCTATTTTCACTATCGTCGTTTGGTTATAATTTCTTGTTTTTTCAGAACATAAAAATTTCTTGTTTTCAACATTTGTGATTTTTTCAAACTTTTTTTCATATCCAAAATATTTAGGCGAGCAAGGTTCAACATATTTTATACCATCATAAGTAGCTGACATCTTGAAAGAAGTGGCAAGCCTACCAGAAACGGCACCTAAATATTCAAGGTTTATCTGATCTAAATATATAGGCAAGGCCATCCCTGTCGAAATTGTTTTTTCTTTTGTTAAATTACCATCATCGATTTCCTTTTTTATTTCATCATATATTCTTTTATAAAATAGTTCGGCTTCGTTTGCACTTTCATAATACCCCAACTGTTGAACTCTTTCTCGAAAGATCCAAAAAAAGTGATTAGGTATTCCTCTATCTTCTAAATCCTTATAACTCTCTACATTTCCTTTTAAAGACATATATGTGCCGAAATTATCATCTTTAAAAATAGAATTGAAAGCTGGACTGTACTCTTTTACTAACTCAATTCTTTCGCTAAATATTAGGTTTGAGTCATTTTTTCTTTTGACGCTCATCATTAGTGAATATGTATTTTTAAATTGACCAGATTTCAATTCGTTCACTATAAAAGTATCATAATAATAATAATTAACTGTTGCGACTATAAAAAAAGAACAGGCAATAATTACTATCGGCACAATCTTGTTAGTGATTTTAGTTTTAATAAATAAAAGTGATATAAAGATGGGAATAAACCAATAAAAATCCTCTCTATTAAGCATAAATAATGCTGCAACAATGCCAAATAGAAAATAATTTTTTTGGTTATTAGAATTGTTATATATTTCTAAAAAAATTACAAACAAAAGAAAGGCCAAGACTAGACTCAAGCCGTTCCGATAAAACATGTTCGACATTTCCCAAGTAACTATGACTGGTGAAAAAAGCAAAACTGCAAAAATTGATATTTTAACAATCTCCTTGTCTGTGTAGTATCTTAAAGCGCGAAAAAATAACAATAATGTGATTACATAAAATATTTCGAGTCCCATAACATACGATATTTTAAAAACGTTGAAAAACAAAACAAAAAGAGGGAATATATACCCCTTAGTTAAAGTGTATTCGTTATAAACTCCTAAGAAATTACCATTAAACAAATTATATGTTTGATCAATATAGAGCAACTCATCAAAACGCATCATTCTAAAGTAAGGTGTTATATTGCTAGTAATTAGAACAAATTTTAGAGCTATTAATAACGATATCATTAAAAATATATTTTTCTTTTTCATAATGAAAACCTCATTGACTGCTCTTTATGCACCTCAAGGGTAACAAATTATACGTTGAAGTATAGGCTCGACTAATGGCATCAGAAGATTCGGAAACAATTCTGACTATGGAGTAATCGTTATAATATTCACTTGAACTAACTAGTAGTGCATCAAAACCATAATTAAAGAGGTTTCCCGAATAAGGTATAACGTAGCCAACTAATTCCGCATTAAAATAATTAGTGTGTTTTAGCGCTGACCCTGCCGGTGAACAATCATATGAAGACTCAGATCCAGAACCATGCAAACCTATTCTTGTTGCAGAACATTCATCGACGGCATAGTAAATTTCTAATGCATGAAAGTCGTCATCCGTAGGAACGTACCAGCCTGTAGGGCAAACTCCTTGACTACCTTCTGTGGTTTCGCCATTCATTAGGGCATCGAATTGGTAATAAACTATATTGTTATTTCTTCTGCAACCCGTTGCTGACGGATGATCAATTGGATTTGAAATACAAAGAGGATCTTCATAATCTAAATATTCAGCAAACCAACATTGATCTCCAATTTCAACTATTTTGTATTCTTTAGAATCTCTTGGATCAACTATGCTAGTCATTCCCCGGCAAGGTGCCTTCAGATAAGGAGCCTCTAAATCTTGATCGTCATAAGCAACAGGCTGATTTAGCGTGCTTTCAAAACTCTTTTCAATAAAATATTTCCCGTTTGAAAGCGACAATCTTATCTCACAGTCCCCATTTATAATTAAATATCCAGCGTGAGGAGCTTTTCCCGCAAATGATAATTTTGATTGATTGCTAGGGTGAGTTGTTTGAATACCGTTTTCAAAAGTATAAGTAACATCTTTTTCCTGACCAAATGCCACCCTTTCGGCACAAGTGTTTTGGGCAATTTTAACCAAGCTAGATATACTGGAATGAAAAGTTTTCTTTCTAGAATGTTCAATTACATCAGATACCGCCGGTACAATTACTAATATTAGCAGACCAATTATAACAATAATCGCAAGTAACTCTATTAATGTAAAACCTTTGATTTTTTTTTCAAGCTTTTTGATCATCGTGAAATTATTCCTTACTTTCAATACAAATTACTCTCCTTTACATTATTTTCTAAATAATAGCATTTTATCTTATTTTTGGCAAATTCCTCTATAATTATTTTTAATGCGAAAAAATTACTACAAGAAATTAAGGGGGTGATTAGTATTTTAGATAATATTACAGGATTATCTAAAACCTTTGATAGAAGATTATAAATCATTACTAGAACATAGGAAAAAATAAATACTGATAAAACTTTATATATCAAATATATAACGTAGTTAATCGACTTTTTATCAACTGTACTATCAAACACTTTATATACCGATAGTATGAATACGGCTGTTATTGTTATATAAGTGGATAAAATATTGGATACAAAAATATTGAATTTTTTTAGGAAAAACAGGAAAATCAATAAATTTAAAATCCACCCTATTCCGGAAATAAAATGATATTTCAAAAATTGATTAATTGTTTTTTTTGTAATCATTTTTTTTAATCCTATATAGTATTTTATCATTTGTTTTTTTATTGTTAGCTATCGAATCTGCAATAAAAGAAAATATGACTAGTTGTGTTCCTGTTATGAAAAAAAGGAGTGCTAATATTAGAAAATTAATGCTCTCATTTCTCAAGTATAACGAAAGCATAATAATAACTAATCCAAAGAAAACCAAGGAACTAGTGAAAATAGCCCCTAACGGCTTATTATATAAGAAGGATCTAATTATTGTTGAGGTTGATTTTTTAATATAGTATATATTGTTTTTAAATAATCTTGACTCCCTTGTTTTGGGATTTGTTTCAATAGGTATTGATATGATTTTTTCTTTTCTAATTCCAGAATCAATTAGCGTCTCTAATGAGTAAGAATATTCAGAGTTAACATTGATATTTAAAGCTGCATCTCTAGAATAAGCTCTAAAGCCACTTGTTACATCAGGTATTTTACTCCGAGCCAATCTGCTTACAACCAATGAGCCCAACTTTTGAAAAATTTTTTTAGTCAAATTCATATTTCTGTTTTTCATTACTTGACGATCCCCAATTACTATATCTGCTTTCTTATCTAAGATAGGTTTTATTAACTCTTTAATATACTTTGCTTTATACTGATTATCACCATCAGTATTCACAATAATATCTGCTCCTTGTTCCAAACATTTATCAATTCCACATTGAAAAGCAGTTGCTAAACCTTTGTTTCTATTTAAACTAACAACATAATTCACACCTAATTCACTTGACACTATACTTGTTTTATCATTGGAACCATCATCAATTACTACGATTTCTATTGTATCTATTCCTTCTATTTTTTTTGGTAAATCACTAATTGTTTTTGCTAATGTTTTTTCTTCGTTATAACAGGGAATTTGAATGATTAATTTCATATTTGCTCCTTTCAAAATATGCAGGACACTCAAATCATTTATACGTTACATCACATATTATGCAATTATTAATTTCATTATAGCACAAGAGTACAAATTAATACTATGTTGTTCAAAATAACCGGTTTATTGCCAATAAAAAAGCAAGAAATTATTAATTATCTTGCTTTTGAAGCAATCTCTTCTTCCACTTCTATTTCCAGGTTCTTTCCTTTTCGTTCAGCATATAGTTTTCTAATTGATTCTGGATCATAAAACTTAGCAACATTTTTCTCATGAGGATTATATTCAAATATTCCGAAATGGCCCTTTCTATCGTTTATCATTCGTTGATTTCTCTCTTCATCTAATAAAATGCTTGCGATAGAAGAACGATATGCTTTGGAGATGTCGCTAATTTCCTTCATTAATTCATCATTTAATTCAAGTGAAACATTTCGATATCTTTTAATTTTATCGGCTTTTTTTAGTAATATATTACACATGTTTTCGGAGGTTTTATTTATCACAACTGTTCCGTCTGCTACACTTATTACATAGTTTGGAAGATTTTTGCTTGTTTCTTGCTTTATTCTTTCATCTTCTTTTTTTACAACACTTTTCTGAATATGATTAATTAGTTGGTATGTTTCATAGGAGTTGGTAAATTTATGCTCTTTTGCAAAGTTCGCATAAAAGTATGGTGTTAGTTCTGCTATTTTAGGATCATCGTATATAGCATTTATTTCACAATTTGAAAGTGATTTCAAATTTAGGTCTAGGATATCGTCTAATCTTTGCGAAATTTGTTTTGAAATTGTTTCATTTAACACGAAATCTTTTTCAGGATTTTCTTTATAATAGTTCAAATGAATTTTATGTAGAAAATTGTTGGCCTGGAGTTTAAGATATAATTCTGGATTTGTATCTTTTGATATTGTTGTTCCTGACTCATCTTTATAAAAATAGTTCTTACCGTCATGAAATCTTTCATATTGGTAAAATAGATTTGCATCGAATGTAATGTTGTATTTATCTTTTAAATAAACAAAAATATCAGTCCGGCTGTTTATTGATTCAAGATTTCTCAAAAACACACTCGACATATACTTGTTACGAGTATCTTTTGCAGTTAAATACTTAGTTTTTACAAAATCCTGCAAGTCGAATGATGCATTACTAATTTTTGGAGTTCTTTTTTTATATTCTTCCAATATTCTAGATACATACTCATTATAACTTTGGTGATATGTGTCTTGTGCAACACCAATTCCATCAGATTGAGCTAAGAATGGATTGAGTTTGGTATAATTTCCGCTTATTTGCTTGTCTTTTTTGCAAAAATCTATTACTTTTTTGGCATTTTCTTTGGAATTTACTCGCAAGCAAAATAAGTCCGATCTAATTTCGCCAGCTATTTTTGATTGAAAATCTATTTTATTATCAAAAAGAAATTGATAAATCTTGGAAAGACTTTCGGGTAGGTGCTTAAAATGAATCGGTATATATAATTTAACTATATCTCTTACACCAGCTTCATTCTTATGATTAAAAGAGGCATTTATATGTTTAAATGTATATTTTTCGGGACTTTGAAGTTTGATATATGATCTAAAAAGATCATATTCGCTACTTGTTTTTCTTTTTTCTTCGATTTGGGAGATTAAAACCTCGGGAATGTTTGAGCAGAAATCTCTAAGAGAGGTCATATCTCTATTTACGTATTCAGGATCTACTTTGTACTGTAGTAATTTGCGATAAATTTCTCTGGAATTGAGATTATTTAATTTCACGTCGGAAATAAAGGAATTGATTTCGTTAACTTGAAGGTTTTTCATCATTTTTCTTTTCCTCTTTCCGCTTTTTATTTTCAACTATATCTTCTTCTTTTAGAGCTTCATATTCAAAAACAATTTCAAAAGGTCGTTCAGAATCACTATCAATAATTAATTTATTGATTTTTTTTCCAATTAACTCTTCATCTCTTTCATCTTTTTTTATTTTATATGCCATATAATCACCTCTTCTTCTTTTATGCAAAATATCTCTTTTTGAACAAAAAATGTTCAAAAAAGTCATGTTTTTTGGTTTTTTTCAAGAATTTAGACCTTTTTTGTTCAAAACTTTGAGACTTTGTTCAAAAATCTTGCTTTTATAGGCATTTCCCGAGTTATCGGAATAATTTAATGTGTTTTCCCAAAATATTAATATATGTTGTTTTTTATCTTGATTTTAGTTTTTTTGCCATATTGACTGTTGGAAAAGTGATATTGTCAGTCATTTTTTTGCCAAAAAGATATATTTTTTCTAATTTTTCCGTAACTTCGTCAAAGACATCTCCTATATCAGTTGGCACTATTATTATGTTAATATTTTTTTCTTTTAACTGACTTTTGATTTTCTCATCGATAAATACATTTTTCATAACTATTAAGTTCACTTCAACATTGTTATGATTATCTCTATAAAAACAAAGGTTTTCCATTTGTTTTAATAGTTTTTTTCCGGTTCTTGAGAAAATTCTTTTCCTATTTTCAAAATTAAAGGAATATAATTCTCTTCTGATTCTACCATGATTGTCTGTAAAGTCAACTAATTTATAATTTTTAGAAGTTAAAAGAATTTGGGAAATTGTTTTTACTTCGCATAAATGTTTAATGTTTTTTTCTTCAAAAACTAAATCAACTGGTATTGGTATTTCATCACCATTTTTAAAAACAGTCTCTCTTTCAACCTTTAATCCCCTTTTTTTAAAGTGATCATAAGCTACTAATGATCCTTTTATTCCAGCTAATTGTGATACAACGTCCTCGAAGACAATTCTTTTTCCGTTGGAAAATAATAATGAAAGCAAAATAAGTCTTAAGTTAATATTCATTTTTTTTGCTTGTGCAGACATATCTTCTCCTAAAATAGTTTTAGCGTAGTTCAAGTACTCCTCTACAACAGCTGTATCTTTATAATAAATTTCTTTGTCTTTAATATATTCTTTTTTACTCATTTGTCTCACTCAATTCATTTATTTTTTTAACGTAATCATCTATTTTAAATTTTCTGATTAAGCCTTTAGCATTCATATATCTAATTTTACCAAAAATTTCTCTTTCTTTCCATGGTCGATCATGTTTTCCAAAACACCATGCAATTCCAGCATAGCTATTGGGATCTCTTCCATCAATACTATATTTATTATTGAGATAAATCAAAGTTTTATATGCTTCTTTTGGACTTTCAGTCCACTCAATAACCTTTTTGCCCCAATACATTCTCATGTATCCATGCATTTTTCCGGTAATATTCATTTCCATTTGAGCTGCATTCCAATATATATCATGAGTTCTTCCTTCTTCCAATTCTTTTATTGTATAGGTTTGTTCTCTTTTATCAGTTGCATGAGTCTCTAAGGTTTCAATCGCCCAATTAGGAAGTGAATTAAAGTTATCATAGTTATCATTATAATAAACAAAATTGTATGATAGTTCTCTTCTTACAATTAATTCTTCTATGAAAGTATCTGAATTTTTAAGATCTTTTACTTTTAAGTATATTTCAATTGGTGATATTTGACCAAAATGAAGATATGGACTTAGGTCTGATTGGAAGTCCATTTCTGGGTTGTTTCGAAGTTCTTCATAACATTCTAATTTTTCATTTATAAACTTTTTTAGTTTTTTTCTTGCTTCTGAAGTACCACCGATGAAGTATTTCGACTTTTCAACAGATCTATCTATATTTAGTTTGGAAACATCTAAATCAAACTCATTACTAAATTTATCCTTATTGGATTTTAAATTTATGAAAAGGTTACTATTAACTTCTTTTATTAAAAGGTTTCTCCATATCTTGTTTCTTATTGTGTATGCACCATATTCCTCTTTTAACGAAGTTGTTTCAATAGGTACTGTTAAGTTAGTTTCTATTTCTATCAACGGAATGTCTATGTTTTGTGAAACATTTTCTCTCCATTTTTTTTCAATTTTTAAATACCCCTTATCAACAACTACTAGAGAGGCTTTTTTGCTTAAATTAATTATTCCCTCATCAGGTGATATGTGCTCAATGAAAAATTTAATTCCAATTTTTTCTAAATTAGTTTTTACTTCTCTAAGTCCTTCAGTCATAAATTCATAGTGTCGAACATTAGCTTCGGGATATTCATCAGTTATTCCAAAATAAACAATTAATTTTTTTTCAAAATCATTCGCTCTTTCAATTGCATAATTAAGAGCGTGATTGTAATCAATTCTTTGTGCATTTTGCATCCAATAAACGACATATTCCCTATCTTTTGTTTTTTCACTGTTGAGAAATCTTATTCTTTCTTTTTCAATCATGTCTCACCTTTTCTAATTTAATAAGTAAATTGATAAATTTAAATAGCCCGCAAATAAAACCCAAAGTAAATATGGAATCAATAATATTGCTGCTAATTTATTTATTTGGTAGAACTCAAATATCATAATAATTATCGATATTAAAAGCATAAGTAACCAAATAAATGCCAGTAAGTAATTTTGCATATTAAAGAATATGAAACTCCAAAAGAAATTAAGAAATAATTGTATGTAATAAATTATAAATGGTCTTGATAATAGATCTTTTTCATTTTGATAAATTATTGCCGCACTTATTCCGATCATAATATAGAGGATAGTCCAAACAACCGGGAAAACTATACTCGGTGGAGATAAAAGCGGTTTAGTAATTGTTTGATAAACCGAAGCACTATTTCTAGTGAAAAGTCCTGAAAGACCACCAATGAATAAAGCGCTAGTTACAAATAAAATTAATCCTATCATTTTATTCAAGAACAGTTGAAATCTGCTCTAATTCCTTTCGTCGTTTTTCTTTTGTTTTTGTTTCTGAATAACCTAGCGCTATTACTAGTCTGATTCTATCTTTATTATCAATGTTAAGATTTTCTTTTAGTTTTTTTTCATTAAATATTCCTAAAATACAATTTGAAATTCCCATGTTAGTCGCCATTAAACATATATGCGCCGCAGCTATTCCTATATCTATTTTAGTGAAATCTTGAGATTTAATAGTGTTTGTTATTTTAACAGGAATTGATGCTGGTTTTTCAAACACCACAATAAAGCCCCCTGCTTTTTTTGTGAAGGCCTGGAGGTTTGATGATACATCTTCTAATTTATTCTCACCGATGATATAAAAATGCCACGGTTGTTCATTGTATGCTGATGGTGCTATCCTTGCTGCTTCAACACACTTTTTAATATCTTCAATTTCTACAATTTTTTCGCTAAAATTTCTACAACTTTCTCTTGTAAGTGCTAGTTTTAAAAAATCTTCCATAATTATCCTCTCCTATAAAAAAATTATATCACAATTTAGATGTATGATATAATTTATAAAGGTGATTAGATGAAAAAAATTAAGATAATGAAAAATGGTCCGTATAAAGTTACAGGAAGCATTCCTTTAAATGAATTAACTGTACTAGCTAATGCTGATAAGTATTCATATAACGAGGGGGAAGTTTTTCCTGTTGAAGAAACTTATTTTTTGTGTCGTTGTGGACATAGCAAGAATCCTCCTTTTTGTGATGGTTCTCATATAAAAGCAGGCTTTAATGGAAACTGTTGTCAAGAAGAAGAACATGAGACTACGATTTATGAAAATGAAAAAATAACTTTGTTAGATACTAAAAAGCTGTGTTCAAGTGCAAGGTTTTGCATTACTAACAACAGCGACATTTGGAAGTTAATTGAGGATGGTAATTCTGATGTCGTTAAAAAGCTTGCTCATGACTGTCCATCGGGAAGATTGGTTGTTAAGGAACATAATGAGGTTATCGAACCAGTACTGGAACAAGAAATATCAATTTTACAAGATAACGAAAAAGGATGCAGCGGTCCCATTTTTGTTAAGGGTGGAATTCCTATAATTGATGAAGAAAACAATGAATTAACAGTAAGAAATAGAGTAACGCTTTGTAGATGCGGAGCTTCAAAAAATAAGCCGTTTTGTGACGCAAGTCACATTCAAGAAAGATATAACGACAAAAAAACCTCTAATTAGAGGTTTTCTTTTATATCTCTTTTATTATAAGTATAAAATCCTAAACTTGTTAATATAACAAATCCTATGATTAAAATAATTGGACCGGTTAATGTCAATTCTTCAACTGGAATTTTAGGAATGTTACCAAATGGGCTTAATTTTGCAAGCCATTCTGGGAATTGCAAAAGGTTTCCCAAGTATACAACTATAAACGAATATGCTAGATAAGCCCATGTCAAAGTAGTTGCCCTTGGAAATGCACCTATTAAAAATACTGTGACTCCTAACATAAATAAAATAGCTGGAGCATAAATAAATGCACTTTTACATATGTTTAGAAAAGATATTGGATCGCTCATCACAGATGTTGATGCAAGCCACAATCCCAGTGCTGAGAAAAAGATTGTTGCAAAAGTAAGTGACATTGATATTATCAAGTGGTAAGTTAACATTTCATTACGAGACACTTTTTTAGCATATATTTGCTCTAGACGTCCTTTTTTTTCTTCTGACTTTATTTTTAACATTGAAATTAGAACAGGAATAGTTGCAAAAATAGAAATGATTGTCATAAGAATTGTTAGAAACTGTTCAGCCAGCGATATTCCCGCTGCTTCCGGCAGCATTTGTTGTAAAACTTCATTATTTGTGAAGAACATCTCTAAGTCTCCAAAAACTGCACCATAAGATATTCCTAAAACAAAAAGCGTTACTGTCCATCCGATTAAACCAGTTCTTTGTAATTTTAGCAAAAATCCTATCGGTTTTAATAAAAATTTAGAGGCGTTTCTTTTTCCGGCTTTTGAAGGAATAAATCCAGCTTCTAAATCTCTAATTGAATTTAGGTACATAGCAATTATAAAAATTAGTGTTGATAGTGCAAACATTATTATAATTGGCCACCAATAATTATTAACATAAGTTTGAGTTCTTAATATTAGTCCAAGTGGAGATATTAAAGAAAGAAATTCACTATTAACATCACCTATACCTCTTAATATATAAGATATTCCTAGAAAAGTTAGCGAATAGCCTAAAAGTCCTTTGGTGTTTTCTGAAAGTTGCGCAAAAATGCTGGCAACCGCCATAAAAAACAGTCCAATAACTCCTAGAGATAATCCATATACTAATGATCCTTCTAAATCAATTGATTCTATTTTTAAAAAGTATAGGCCAAAAGCAATAAGTAAACTCATAGTTAAAAATGATAAGAATCCAACGATACCAGTTGAAAGAAGATTTGAAAATCTGCCCACTGGTAGTGATCTTATTAATTCTAACTTTCCGCTTTCCTCATCTGCTCTAGTGTTTTTTGATACAAACATTATTGCCATTACCGCCACAGCAAGTCCAGTAAACAGTAACATTTGATGAGCCATCATTGCACCTGAAGTATAGTTATCAATCCCATATCCAGGACCGACCATTGCGATCATTGCTGGATTTTTCATGGTTTCTGCTATTGCTAATACTTCCTCTGGACCAGAATATAAATTCGTAAACGCTGCTGCCACTATTAATGTAATTACTGTTAAAACAAAAATCCATATTGATAGGCCTAGTATGCTTTTTTTTAAAACTAATTTACTTAAATTCAAAACATTGCTATATGAGTGTTTCAAGATTAAACACCCCCGTCATTTTCATAGTGACGCATAAATAATTCTTCTAAATTTGGTGGAGCGCTTTCAAATTTTAAAACTTCATAGTCGGCTATATACTTGACTACTTCACCAATTTTGTCGGTATCTACTTGAAATGAAACTCCTTTTTCTTTTTTAGAAAAATTTGATATATACTCTAATTTCTCTAAATCATTCAAAGGTTTTTTTGTTTCTAAATAAATGCTTGTTTGTGTTAAGTGACGCAATTCTTCAAGCGTTCCTGTTTCTATTATTTTACCTTCTCTAATTATGCTGACGCGATCACATAGTTTTTCAACTTCGGATAGTATGTGACTTGACAAGAAAACGCTTTTCCCTTGTTTTTTTACTTCTCTTACACACTCTTGAAAGATCTTTTCCATAAGTGGGTCTAGTCCTGATGTTGGTTCATCTAATATATATAAATCTGCATCAGATGCAAAAGCTGCTATTAGTGCAACTTTCTGTCTATTGCCCTTTGATTATGTTCTACACTTTTTGCTTGTGTCGAGATTAAATCGCTTTACAAGTTCATCTCTTTTTTCGTAATTGATCTCACCTCTTAGTTTTAAAAACAAATCAATGATTTCACCACCAGTGAGATTGGGCCATAGGCTTACTTCACCTGGAACGTATGCAAGCTTTTCATGAATAATAACCGCATCATTCCAAGCATCTTTTTCAAATACTTTTATTTCTCCTTCATTTGCCTTTAAAATTCCTAATATAAGTCTAATGGTGGTTGTTTTTCCAGCTCCGTTAGGTCCAATGAAACCGTAAACCTCTCCTTGGTTTACATTTAGGTTAATATTATCTAGAGCCACTACTTTTCCATATTTTTTAACGAGATTATTTATTTCTAGAACTTTCACTTAATTTCCTCCTTTTAGGTTGTTTTCGGTAACTTTATGCCAAATTAACGCTCTGCATTCTTCTTACTTAATATACCACTTTTGCATTGTGCGGTCAATTAAAAAGCAAGCTTTTGCTTGCTATCTATGATACGAAACTTCAACGCCCTTATTCTCAAAAAGCGAAATTTGATCAAAAATCATATGTTTTACGTCATGGTTCAAATAAATTGTAAGGTCTTCTAGCTTTTCTAGTTCTTCTAAAGGTTTTAAATTTCTCACAGAAGTATATGACAAGGTGACATATTCTAAACTTGTCAGCTCTTCTAAAGCGTCAATATTAGCGAGATTTTCATTGCTTTGGAAGTTAATGCTGGTAACTTTTGTTTTACCTCTAAGTGGTTCAATATCGGTAATATCGTTACCGTGAAAGTTAATGTGTGTCAAATTGTTTAATTTTTCGAGTGATTCAATGTTAGTTACCCCACTTCTGTTGACTGTAAGGTAATCTAAGTTTGTCATATTAGTTAAGAAGTCTAAATTACTTATATTGGTTTCAATTATAAGAACGTAATTAAGATTGACATTGTTTGAGAATTCTAAAATTGGATCTTCTAATTCAAGATATCTTATTGTTAATCTCTCAAGTTTTTCTAAATTTTTTAGCGGTTTCAGTGAATTTAGGTTAGTTTTATTGGCAGAAAAGATGGTCAAATTTTTTGCATACTCTAAACCTGTTAAATCACTAACTTGAACTGCATTTAAGTTGATTTCATCGAAGGCCTCCATATCCTCGGCATAAATGTCCCCATCTGGCTTCAACGTCATCTCTCTAATCATTTTTTCGAATTCTTCGTCTTTAAATTCCACTACTGTTTTAGGATCTATATCTTTCAATGGGTTTTCCTGGTCTTGTTTTGTTTCATTAGAACCACAAGCAGAAATAAATAAAATAAGTGTTAAGATAATTAATTTTTTCATATTATCTCCTTTCTAGAATAAATATATCATATTTTTTGAAAAAGAAAAACTTCATTTCTGAAGTTTTATCTAACCGCTTCTATTATCCAATTTTGACCTTCAATTGTATGGCAAGTCTGCAGTGTTATTCTTTCTCCTCCAGCTAAACCGGTTATTCTATCATAATAGCTAATATTAGTTGATATAGATCGACCGAATTCATCGACAATGTATTTATCAACCACTCTATATGAGTATGATTTTCCACTACTGTCTGTAACTTTAACAGTATCACCACTTACTAAATTCCACAGGCCGTTGAAAGCGGAATGTGAATGAGCAATGAAGTGTGTATTTTGGTTATCATAAGGTGACCAAAATTTGGTGCCACCCCATGTTGATGCTACGCTTGGAGATCTATCTATAATGCTCTGTCCCTGAGATTGACCTCCCTCGTAGTAACGAATCTCTTTGCTTCCAAAATATATATGATTTGGTTTTAAAATTTCGGTTCTTTCGGTACCGCGACTAACTTGTTGCTGATACATGTCGACAATATATATATCAGCTCCACCTAAGTAATTTTTATTCCAATTTACTTGCATTCCGAAAATTTGACTTACAAATGAAAGCGGAACGTAAGTTCTATTGTTAAATATTACGGCTTTTGTGTTCATT
>SKGW01000083.1 GCA_007117285.1 Bacilli bacterium | reverse complement strand
CAATTATTAGAAGCGCAATGGCCTTCAACATCGATACAATTATATTAAAAGATTGTTGTGATTTGTATAACGATAAACTAATTAGATCATCAAAAGGAGCTTTTTTCCACGTTGATATAATTGAGACAAAAAACTTAGATGAGCTAATTGAATTGAAGAATAAGGCCTACAAGATAATGGGGACGAAAGTTACCTCAGGGGTGAACATAAAAACACTTGAAAAAGAAAATAAATTTGTTATAATAATGGGCAATGAAGGAACTGGGGTTTCAGAAGAAATATTGGAGATGTGTGATACAAATCTTTATATTTCAATGAACGAAAGTTGCGAAAGTTTAAATGTGGCGGTGGCTACCAGTATAATTTTATATGAAATAGATAAGTGGGTGTAATATGATATGCGTTGGTGAAATAGTAAATACTCATGGAATTAAGGGAGAAGTAAAAGTTTCTTCTAATTTTCAGTTAAAAGAAGACATTTTCAAAAACGATGTGGTTATTTACGTTGGAGAAACAAAAGAAAAATTAAAAATAATAAGGCATAGAAAACACAAAAATTTTGATATGTTGACCTTTGATAATCATAGTAATATTAATGATGTTCTTGCATTTAAAGGCGAATTTGTTTACGTACTAAAAGAAGAGCTTCCTCAAGATAAAATATTACACTGTGATCTAATTGGATATCGCGTGGTTTGCAAAGGTGAAGATATTGGTCTAGTAAAAGATTTATTTAACAATAATGCTCATGATATTTTAGTTGTTAAAAAAGAAGAAAAAAAGTACTTAATACCATGTGTTAATAGTTTTTTTGAAAAAATAGATATCGACAGTAAAACAATAAAAATATCTCAGACAGAAGGTTATATTTGTGAAAATTGATATTTTAACACTATTTCCAGAAATGTTTGAAAAAATAATTGATACCTCAATTATTAAAAGAGCAATTGAAAACAAAAAAGTTGAAATAAATTTAATAAACTTCAGAGAATTTTCAAAAGACAAACATAATAGAGTAGACGATTACCAATACGGTGGCGGCAAAGGAATGGTTTTAACGCCAGAGCCAATCTACCTAGCAGTTGAAAGTATAAAAAAAGAAGACTCAAAAATTATTTTACTATCACCACAAGGAAAAGTTTTTTCACAAAAGTTAGCTTACGACTTTTCAAAAGAGAGTCACTTAATACTAATTTGCGGCCATTACGAAGGCTTTGATGAGCGAATCCTAGAAATAGTAGATATTGAGTTATCAATTGGAGATTACGTCCTAACAGGCGGTGAAATACCGGCAATGGTTGTAATGGATGGAGTAGTTCGCTTGCTAGATGGTGTTATCGAAGAAGAATCTCACCTCCAGGAGTCCTTCAATGACAACTTACTAGACTATCCAGTCTATACAAGACCAGAAGAATTTCGAGGTATGAAAGTACCCGATGTTTTAATCTCTGGACATCATAAAAATATTGAAAAGTGGCGACTTGAAAAAAGAATTGAAAAAACAAAAAAGAATCGACCTGATTTATTAGAAAAGAGGAATTGATATGAAAAAAAATCTTTTTAAATTAAAAGACGAAAAAATTGAAACCAAATATTTCTTATTAAATCAAGTTGATGGATATATAGTTCATCCAAAAAATAAAGTTAATTTTTCAAAAATTTCAATTAAAGAAATGACTATTTTTGATAGAGACTTTATCGATAAAATATTAAGGAAAAAAATCCAAAAAAAACTTGAATATTATACAAAAATTCTAATTGCAACAATTGAAGAAGAAGACGAAGACGCAACACGCATCGCACTCGATGATTTAGAGAGATTTAAAGAAATAATTCTTACTAAATATAAAAAATTTTTAAAAGAAAATTATTATAAATTATTAATTAAAAAGTTAAACAATCTTTATCGCAAAATGCGTGAAAAACAATTAGTTATGAATCAAAATGAATTAAATTTTGTAACTGAACAAAAAAAGTCTAAATAACAGTAGTATTTTTATAAATATTATGGTAAAATTACCTATGTGTGATCCGCTTACTCGAGATAATGATCATAACATTTATAAAGGAGTGTGACATTGTGAATATAGTAGATAAGATTACTAAAAGCCAAATGAAACCAGATGTTCCTGAATTTAGAGTAGGAGACACTGTTAAAGTTGGAGTTAGAATTATCGAAGGTAAAAGAGAAAGAGTTCAATACTTTGAAGGAATTGTAATAGCTATTAAAAATAGTGGAATAGCAAAAAACTTTACAGTAAGATCAACTTCAAGTGGAGTTGGTGTTGAAAGACTATTTCCGATTAATTCGCCAAAAGTTGAGACTATCGAAGTCATTCGTAAAGGTAAAGTCAGAAGAGCAAAACTTAATTACTTACGCGATATGGTTAAGCAAGTTAAAATCAAAGAGAGAAAGTAAGACCATTAAAGGTCTTTTTTCATATTAGGAGGTATTTTATGAATTATATTAAAGAATTTTCCGTAACATTTGTACTCATCCTAATTGTAATTCTCATTCGTACATTTATTATTACACCAGCTATTATAAACGGTGATTCAATGGAACCGTCGCTAAACGATGGCAACTTAGTTTTTCTAAAAAAATATAATAAGAACTATGAAAGATTCGAAATAATTGTACATAAATATGAAGAAAATCGCTTAGTAAAAAGAATAATTGGAATGCCTGGTGAACATATAGCATTTGAAGATTCAAAACTTTATGTTGACGGCGTTGAAATAGAAGATGTCGTCCCATACACACCAGATTTCGATTTAACAAGACTTGGAATTGAAGTTATTCCAGATGATCATTATTTTGTAATGGGGGATAATAGGTCATTTTCAAAAGATAGTAGAACAATTGGACCAATTCACAAAGATAATATCATAGGAAGAACAAGTTTTAGAATATATCCATTCAATAAAATAGGAAAGATAGATTAATTTCCTTTTTTTATGGTATAATTTAGTAGAAAAAGGAGGATATTATGGTAGATATAAATTGGTATCCAGGTCACATGGTTAAGACAAAAAAGAAGATAAAAGAAAACTTGAAATACATTGATGTCGTAGTAGAACTAATCGATGCAAGAATTCCATACTCCTCTAAAATAAACGAATTTAATGAAATGTTTAAAAACAAGAAAAAAATTCTGGTTTTAACAAAATACGATCTTTGTGATAAAAAAGAAACAGAAAAATGGATTAAACACTATGAAGAAAAAAATTATAGAGTTATTTCGCTTGACTTAATAAAAGGAGATGTAAAAAAGTTTTTCGAAATAATTGAAAATGTTATGGAAGAAACCGTTTCCAAAAGAGAAGACAAAGGAATGCTTAAAAAAAGAACAAGATCAATTATTGTTGGTGTTCCTAATGTTGGAAAGTCAACTTTAATAAATAGATTAGTAGGAAAAAAAGCAACTAGAGTTGGTAATAAACCAGGAGTTACAACAAGCCTAGACTGGATTAGAATAAGCGATAAACTAGAACTTTTGGATACGCCAGGTGTCCTATGGCCCAAGCTAACAGAAGAAAAAGTAGCTCTAAATCTAGCTTCATTTAGTGCAATTAAAGAAAGTGTACTTCCGCTAGATGATGTTGCAACATATATTTTAGAAACACTAAAAACCTACTATCCCAATCTACTAAAAAATAGATATGGCCTAGATATAATTCCTGATGATATAGTTGAACTATATGATGAAATAGGAAAGAAAAGAGGATGCCTAATAAAAGGTGGAGAAATAGATTACGATAAAGTCGTTAATATTGTTGTTAACGATCTTAAAAGTGGTCTTATTAGTAACATAACATTTGATCGAAAGGATGATTAAAATGTATATAAGTGGAAAAAATGGATGTTTAACTGTTTTAGAAAAAAATATAAAAATTAACAAAGCTTTTATTTCGCTTGATTTTTCTGATGAAACAATAATAACTTACTTAGAAAAAAACAAAATCAATTATACTAGAAAAGAAAAATTTGAATTAGACAAACTTGTTTCTAAAAACCACCAAGGTATAATTCTAGATATTGAAGATTATAAATATTGCGATATTGATGAATTAATGGTAGATGAGGCACTAGTTATTATGCTTGATCATTTAGAAGATCCACACAATTTAGGAGCAATCATAAGAACTGCAGAGGCATTAGGTGTTACCGGTGTAATCATACCCAAAAACCGTACTGTAGAAGTTAACGACACAGTTGTTAGAACAAGTGCAGGAACTGTTTTTAACGTCAAAATAGCACAAGTAAACAACCTAGTAAATGCAATGAATCAAATGAAAAAAAACGGATTTTGGATTGTTGGGACAGATATGTCAGAAACTAATTTGAGCGAAGTTGATTTTAATGGTAAAAGTTGCATAGTTATTGGCAATGAGGGCAGGGGCATGAGTAGGCTCGTAAAAGAAAATTGTGACTTTGTAGCAAGTATAAAAATGCTTGGTGAAGTTAATAGTTTAAATGCATCAGTAGCGGCTGGTATTATAATCTTTGAAGCACAAAAAAATAGGAGGAAATTGTGAAATACAAAGATTATAATGACAATGAATTAATTAGTTATATTGCCGAATCCAACGAAGAAGCAAATGAAATTTTATATGAAAAATACCGACCATTAATTATAGGAACTGCCAACAAAATGTATAAGAGTTGTAAATATACTGGAATTGAAATGAATGACTTAATTCAAGAGGGAATGCTCGGTTTAAACCAAGCAATTAAACACTTTTCAGACAATAAGGACGCCTCTTTCTACACGTTTGCGAAGACATGCATCGAAAGACGTATGTTAAGTATGTTAATATCATCAAAGAGGCTTAAAAACAAGATTTTAAATGAGTCAGTGTCACTTGATATAGAAACAAACGATGGTGCAAATTTAAATTTAGAAGAATTTATTGGTAGTGATATCGACAATCCCGATTACCGACTAATCAATAAAGAAGCAGAAGATGAAATGCTTAAAAAAATAGAATCACTACTAACACCATTTGAAAAAAAAGTTTTTCTCTTAAAAATTAGCGGATTTGATTATATTGAAATAGGAGCACTTCTTTCAAAGCCCGCCAAATCAATTGATAATGCACTACAAAGAATAAAAACCAAAATAAAAAAGGGGGGCTATTATGCTTAAGGTTGAAAATGTTACAAAATATTATGGAGATTTCCTAGCGGTTGATGATTTATCTTTTGAAGTTGAAAAAGGTGAAATTTTCGGTCTTTTAGGTGTAAATGGCGCTGGTAAAACAACAACATTTAGAATGATTATGGGTTTACTTGATCTCAATGAAGGTAAGATTAGTTTAAATGGGGAAAAAATAGATTATTCAATGACTGATAAAATTGGATTTTTAACAGAAGAGAGAAGCTTACTTACTAAATTAACCGTAAAAGAACAGTGTGAATACTACGGTAAATTAAAAGGAATGACACAAAAAGAAATAGAAGAAAATGCTGGATTTCTTTTGAAAAAATTCGGTGTTCCTGATTATTGGGACAGAAAAATCAAAGAACTTTCAAAAGGTAATCAGCAAAAAATTCAATTTATAACAGCAATTATGCACAAACCAGACCTATTAATACTTGATGAACCATTTTCCGGATTAGACCCATTAAATGTTGAAATTTTTAAAACTGAAATAAAAGAAATGGCTGCTAATGGATGTATGATTATTTTCTCTTCACACAGAATGGAACACGTTGAACTTTTTTGTAAAAAAATTGTTATAATTCAAGACGGAAAATCAGTTTTAGCTGGTGAAATATCAAAAATAAAAGAAGATTTTAGAAAAAAGAATATTTTTGTAAAAGGTGAAGGGATCGATAAAAAAGAATTGGAAAAAACTGAAGGTGTTTTATCAGTTAGTGAAATTGGTGATGAACTAGAAGTTAAAATACAAGATATTGAACATGTTGATGTTGTTTTCAATAAAATTAAAGATAAAAAAATATTTAAATTTGTCGTAGAACAACCAAGCCTAAACGAAATATTTGTAGCGAAAGTAGGTGAGAAATTTGGAGAGTAAATTAAAGTTTTTAATATCAGTTAGTTTAAAACGTAAAATAAAATCAAAATGGTTTCTTTTTGCAAATGCCATACTCCTAATTTTAATTGTCTCAATTGCTAACATTGACTCAATTATTACTTTCTTCGGTGGAGATTTTGACGAAAAACAAAAAATTCATATTGTTGATGAAACTAATGTAGCCGCTTCAATTTTTGAAGAACAAATAGTTATTTCTGGAGAAGGAATTTTAGGTGATGTTACAACTCAATTTGAAATAATTATTGTTGAAGATGAAGAATTCGATTATGAAAAAGTAATTGAAGAAGAAAAAGATGACATAGTTATTTATTTGAAATATAACGAAGAAAACTATATCGAGGCCAAAGTCATTTCAGATGCATATATTGAAATGATGACATATCAAACAATAGTTGCAGCACTTAATAATACCAAATCTACAATTGCTCTTTTAGAAAGCGATATAGATATGGAAGAATTGACTCGAATAACAACACCAGTTTCAATCGAAAGAGTTGTTTTGGATGAAAGCAAGGACAGTGAACAAGAACTACAAAATGCTGTCATGACAACAATATTTCCTTTCGTCGTTCTACCATTTTTCATGTTAACAATCTTTTTAGTACAAATGATTGGTGCAGAGGTTAATGATGAAAAATCAACCAGAGGAATGGAAATTATTATTTCCAGTGTCTCACCAGAAAAGCATTTTTTCGCTAAAATACTGGCGGGCAATTTATTTGTAGTCATTCAAGGCGGATTACTTTTTATATTTGGTGGGATCGCTTTGCTAAGTAGAAAAATATTTGGTTCTAGTTCAATTACCGATGGAGTTGGAGCTGAAATAACTGGAATAGTAAGACAAGTTATGGACACAGATTTAGGAGATCAGTTAATTTATGTAATACCATTAACGCTAATTTTGATGCTATTAACATTTGTTGCTTATTCACTTTTAGCAGGAATACTAGCTTCAATGACAACAAATATTGAAGATTTCCAACAACTTCAAACACCAATTATAATAATCTCCTTAATCGGATATTATTTAGCTATAATGGCTGGAGTGTTTACAGGAGCAGTGTTTATTAAAGTATTTTCTTTTATACCACTTATCTCAGCAATACTCTCACCATCACTTTTAGTACTTGGTCAAATTGGAGTAACAGAAGTTTTAATATCAATTGCTTTAGTAATAGGTTTAAACTTCCTATTAATAAAATATGGATTAAAAGTTTATAAAGTTGGTATTTTAAATTACTCAACAACAGGTTTATGGAAAAAAATGTTTAAAGCGCTTAAAAGTTAAGTGCTTTTTCTTGTTTGAAATAAATTTTATGATATAATATTTTCATGCAAGTATGGCGGAATCGGTAGACGCGCAGGCTTGAGGGGCCTGTGGGCAATTGCCTGTAAGGGTTCAACTCCCTTTACTTGCACCATATTATATTAAAATATAATAACGAATGGAGGCCAAAATTTGAGTAAATTCAATCCGAAAAAGTATTTGGAAGGTCAAATAACACAAGAAGATTGCGGACACGAAATTTTGTCGACATCAGGGTTTAACGAAGGAGTATATGGTAGGAATTATAAGTGTTTGATTTGCGATAAAACTCTGCATTATAAGTATTATGAATGTCCGAGTCAAGACGCATATGTCTATATAGACTATTCCTGGATGACTTCAGGAGGCGAAGAGTTAATAAAAAGTATGTTGTCGTTTTTCGCAAATAGATGTATTGATGAAGAAACAATCGACATAGCAACTCTTTTTAAAGAAATTTCGCCCGATATAGAAGAAATTACTAGTTTTTTAAAATACCAATCAATAAAGAAGAAAGTATATAACTAAATCACGTAACTTATAGAAGGAATTACAATGGTTAGCGAAGCACAGTTTGAAGAAAAAAAGAGAGAAAGTTTTTAGAGTTGCAAAATGTTTTTTAGAAAACGAAAACATAACAATAGCAGAAGTTTCTGAAAAAACAGGCATCTCAAGATCATCAGTTCAACGATACTTAAATAGCAATTTAATTCAAGAATTTTTAGAATTAAGAGAAATATCTGAAGATCCCGTTGCTTTAATAAAAGAAAAATACAATGAATGGAATAATATAAAAACAGGGCAATGCCAAGGGTGGAAAAACCTTTGCAGAAAAACACGTCCCTTTAAAAAAAGAAGACGGAAAATTTGTTGGTTCAACAAAAAAGTAAAAAATTGACATTGCATATCATATGTGATAATATTTTATATTGTGTAGAGCCTCACTCTACAACCACACAAAAAAGGTTTTAAACGAAAGTACCTTTATGGTGAGTCTGGGAAAATACAAAAGGAGGTTATTTATGAGAGCAGTTATAGAAACTGGCGGAAAACAATACTATGTAACAGAGGGAACTGAACTATATGTTGAAAAACTTGACATAGAAGCAGGAGAAACAATCGAGTTAGATAAAGTATTAATGTGTAATGGAGTATCTGGTCGTCCATATTTGGATAATGTAAAAGTTGAAGCAGAAGTTGTAAAACACGGAAAGCAAAAGAAAATCATTATCTTCAAATACCGAGCAAAGAAAAAATACAGAAGAAAGCAAGGACATCGCCAGCCTTATACTAAATTAGAAATCAAATCAATTAGTGCAAAATGATAAAAATTAAAATAGATGAAAAAAATAAAAAAATTGCTAGAATTACTGTTAGCGGACATGCAAACTTTGCCGAATTAGGTGAAGATATTGTTTGTGCCTCAGTATCTAGCATAGTAATTACAACAGTTAATGCTTTAATAAAATTAGATGAAAACAGCGTTGAATATTTAGAAAAAGATGGTTTAGTTGATTTGAAAATTTTAAACAATAATAAACCAACTGAAATACTTGTTCTAAATATGATTGAATTACTTAAAGAATTAGAAAATCAATATCCTAAAAATATAAAGATAAAATAGGAGGTGTAGATATGATGAAATTAATGAAATTGAATATACAGCTATTTGCTCATAAAAAGGGCCAAGGCTCAACTAAAAACGGTCGTGATTCAGAATCAAAACGTTTAGGTGCAAAAGCAGCTGATGGAGAATACGTAACAGGTGGTTCTATTTTGTATCGTCAAAGAGGAACGAAAATTCATCCTGGTAAAAACGTTGGTATCGGAAGCGATGACACAGTTTTTGCTAAAATTGATGGTTACGTGAAATTTGAACGTTTAGGTAGAGAAAAAAAACAAGTAAGTGTTTATTCAGAAAAATTTTAAGAAACATAAGTTTCTTTTTTTTTTATTTAGTGTATAATCAAATGAGGTGATAAATATGTTTATAGATGAAGTAGTTTTAAATGTTATAGCAGGTGATGGTGGAAACGGTTGCGTTGCTTTTAGAAGAGAAAAATATGTAGAAATGGGCGGTCCTTTCGGCGGTAATGGCGGTAAAGGTTCTGACATTGTTTTTGTCGTTGATGAAGGTTTAAATACATTAATTGACTTAAGAGGCAAGAAAAAAATAAAAGGTGATAAGGGAACTAATGGTGAGGGTAAAGCAAAACACGGAAGAAAAGCCGAAGATGTTTTTGTTAGAGTACCAATTGGAACTGTTATCTCTGATGAGGATACAGGACTTATCATAGCTGATTTAACTAAAAAGGGCGATAGCTATGTAATTGCAAAAGGAGGCCGTGGTGGTCGTGGGAACATTGCTTTTTCAACTGGTGCAAATCCAGCACCTTCAATTGCAGAAAATGGAGAACCTGGAGAAGAGAGAAAAATTAAAGTTGAAATAAAACTTTTAGCTGATGTTGGATTAGTTGGTCTTCCAAGTGTTGGTAAATCAACAATAATTTCAAAAATTTCAGCCGCCAAGCCCAAAATAGCGGCCTACCACTTTACAACACTATCTCCCAACTTAGGAGTAGTTGAAACAGGATCAAAAAGATCATTTGTTGTAGCGGACTTGCCAGGTCTTATCGAGGGAGCATCTTTAGGTGAAGGACTTGGAGATAAATTTCTAAAACATATTGAGAGAACAAGATTAATCGCACATATTGTTGATATGGGATCATTCGAAGGAAGAGATCCTTACGAGGACTATCAAATAATAAATGAAGAATTAAAAAACTTTAGTGAAGATTTACTGGAAAAACCACAAATAGTAATAGCAAACAAAATGGATTTAGAAAATGCTAAAGAAAATTTAAAAAAATTCAAAACAAAAGTAAAAGTTCCAATCTATGAAATTTCAGCAATAACAGGTGAGGGACTAAATAAAATGGTTGAAGAAATTGCAAACATGTTAGAAAAAATCGAAAAAAAACCACTCTACGAAGAAGAGAAGTTTGAAAGTCATGTACTTTATAAATTTAAAGAAGAAGAAACATTTAAAATATTTAAAGATAATGATGTTTGGATAATTCGTGGAAATGAAATTGAAAAACTAGTTAAAATGACAAGATTTACAAGTGATGAAGCTGTTACTAGATTTTCTCATAAACTAAGAAGAATGGGAATTGAGGACAAACTAAGAGAACATGGCGCTCAAGCAGGCGACACAGTTAGAATTCTTGATTTTGAATTCGAATATACCGATTAAAAATTAATATAATCTCCAACTTTATAGTCAAAAGAAAAATTAGTTGGAAATTCAAAGGTGTAATACACACCTTTTTTTGGTGCAATGATTTTATTTTTTTTCATATTTTTTTTAACAAAAACAATTTTTTTATCTTTATCAGTCATCACAACATTAATATTTTCTTTCATAAAAAATGTGTGAATTGAATTACAATTTTCCAAAGCTAAAACATAATCAATATTTTTTTTAAAGGCAAGACCCACTAATCTATTGAAAAACCCCTTAGCATAAACAACATTCATATAATCACCTGTTTTCAATATAACATATCAGAAAAAAATTGACAAACAGAATTAAATAACTTATTATATAAGTGTCGAAGGGGTGAGGCAATGACTAATAATAGAGGCCAGGCTTTAGTGGAATACATTTTGATAATAGCTTTAATTGTTATTATTATTGTCACAGCGATGAGACTTTTAAGTGGTTATGTCTATGATATAATGACAAAAACAACATGTGATATATCGGGAAAAACATATATAGAAGGTGACCGTCCTGGTGATGGAACTTGTGTAGCTGATTATAAATTAGAGGAGTAGAGGTACTTCTTTTATTTTGGCAATTTTATTGTTTAATTTTATTAAATTTGCTATAATTGTACATAATAAGGGTGTGGTGATATGAACAATAAAGGTCAGGCACTTGTCGAATTTGTACTGATTTTGCCAATCATTGTTTTATTATTGCTGGCAGTCATTGATTTCGGCCTTCTTTTTCATGAGAAAATGAAGTTGGAAAACAATTTAAACGATATCTTAATTTTAAATATCGATGAAATGGAAAAATATGCAAAAAAAAATAATTTAGAAATCGAAAAAAACGAAAAAGATCTAACAATTAAAAAAGAGTTCATTTTTAAAACACCAGGTCTAAATAAAATAATTGAAAAACCATACTTTATTGAAACAAGTGGTGTCGTTTATGAATAATAGAGGACAAGTGTTAGTTGCATTTTTGCTTTTGGTACCACTATTTGCAGCAATTTTTATATTTTTAATTGATTCTTCAAATAAACAAGTTCAAAAAAATAATTATTCAAATGAAATAAAGCAAGCAATTAGATATTATTTTAAAAATGCTCCAGTTGACTCAACTATAAATGAAATGGAAAAAAACTTAACAGGATATAACATGTTTTTTGATTATTCAGAAAATAGAATCACTATTATGGGTGATTATACATTAACATCAATATTTTTCAAGGATGAAACAGTTTCAATTATATTCACAGGTGAAATGAACGGTGAATTACTTGAAATCAGAAAGGGAGTTTAAAATGGCGATTAAAGAGGGGAAAATCATAGCTGTAACATCGGTTAAAGGTGGAGTTGGAAAAACAACAACCGTTTTAAACCTTGCTGCAGCGTTTAATAAAAAAGTTTTAATTGTAGATCTTGATTTATATGGAAGTGCAATTGCACCGAGTTTAGATGTAAAGCCAAGAAACAATATTTTTGAATTAATCGATGATTTAGAAAATAAAAGATTTTCAAATATAGATTCATATGTCACTATGTATAATGAAAACATCGATATTTTAGCAGCTCCAAATGATCCTAGAAAAGCAACTAAACTAAACAACAACTTTTTAAATATGTTGTTTTATCAATTAAAAGTAAAATACGATATTATTTTAGTTGATACAAATCATGTTATTGATGAAACTAATCTAGTTGCATTTGATCTTGCTGATGAAATACTTTATGTTATTTCACCAAATTTAATTGAGTTTAGAAACCTTCAAACAATTTTAAACATATATAAAAGTATGGACAAAGAAAACTATAAAGTTGTTTTAAACAAATCAAAAGAAAAAAATCAAAACTATTATGATAACAAGGAAATCAGTGTTCTAATAAAGGACAATGTTGATTATGTAATTCCGAAAGATTTTTATTGCAAAGATTTTGAAAAATATTTAAATGAAGGCGCAATTTTATATACAAAGTGGAAAAAGCATAAAATATTTAATCAAATTACCGAGTCACTAGAAGGAGGTAATTAATGAAAAAATTAGTTGAAGAGTTTGACATAAAAAAAGATATTACTTCTTATCAAAGTGACTATAATACTTTTGCTAACAAAGATATTTTAGATGAACTTAGAGTTAAAATAATTGAAAATTTAATTGAACATAACAATCCTTCAATACCAATTAAACAACAAGTGAAAAGTGAAGTTCAAAGTGCAATTGAGGGCTATAACTTAAGTAACATTGAAGTTAATTATCTTTATAATTTAATTAATAATGAAATTAACGGATATGGACCGCTAACAGAACTGTTAGAAGATCCAGCGGTTACCGAAATAATGGTTAACAAAAAAGATGATATTTATATAGAAATAGACGGTAAAATCATAAAAGACGATAGTATATCATTTATAAACGACAGTCACATTGTAAGAACAATTCAAAGAATTATCCAGCCCCTTGGAAGAACAATTGACATATCACACCCTATGGTCGATGCGAGACTTCCAGACGGATCAAGACTAAACGCAATAATACCACCGTTGTCATTAACAGGACCAATCTTAACTATTAGAAAATTTAGAGCAGAAATAGCTAACGTAGATGATATTTTAAGAAACGGAACTGTCACACCTTATATGGCGCGTTTTTTAGAAGCGGCTGTTGCGGCGAAATTAAATATTATAATCTGTGGTGGAACCGGTAGTGGTAAAACGACACTTTTAAATGTATTATCTAATTTTATATCAAACCATGATCGTATTATTACAATTGAAGATGCGGCTGAACTAAAATTGGGTCAGGAGCATGTTATATCACTAGAAACAAGAATGAAAAATTATGAAGGATCTGGAGAAATAACAATAAAAGACTTAGTTATTAATTCACTTAGAATGCGTCCTGATCGAATTGTTGTCGGTGAAGTAAGAGGACCAGAGGCATTTGATATGATGCAAGCCATGAATACAGGACATGATGGTGGAATGACAACTATGCACGCTAATTCACCAGAAGACGCATTAAACAGGCTAGAGGCCATGATACTGATGGCTGGTATGGAAATACCAATTGATGCTATAAGAGAATATATTGCAAGTGCAATTCACCTTGTAATAAACGTTGAACGATTAAGTGATGGAAGAAGAAAAGTAACAAGCATATCTGAGATAGTTGGTTATAACGGTAAACAAATTGAACTTAAAGAAATATTTGCCTTTAACCAAACCGGTGTTGCGGAAAACGGTGAAATAATTGGTGAATTTGTTCTATATGATTACACGCCTAAAGTTTATAAAAAAATAAAGAAAATGGGCTGTGACACAATCAAAGATATATTTGGTGGTGAAAAATGATAAGTCAGTTTATCGATGTTTTAAAAAAACAAAGCTTTTGGACATCGCCACTTGTTATAGTATCTTTTTCATCAGCACTCATCTTAATTTTTGTCTTAATAAAATTACTGAAAATAACTAAAACCATTAAACTAGAAGAGAGAATAGCTCCATTTGTCGTTAAGAATGGTGAGGCAAAATCCATATATGCAAATGTTGTAATATCAACTTATTTAGTTTTTATAAATCAATTAAATATATTTGAAAATACAATAGATTACAAATTACCTGATGATGCGAAAATTTATTATAAAAATGATGAAATTATTTTTTCATCTAAACAAAAAATAAATGCATCATTAACTGCCTTTTCTATATAT
>SKGW01000056.1 GCA_007117285.1 Bacilli bacterium | reverse complement strand
GTTCCCCAACCAGAAAAACTATGACCAACTCTAGTTGGATTTGCAATTGCTGATACTGTTGCACCAAATAAATAATTTTGAACAACATCAGTTTCACCCGCAACTCTAAATATTACATCATAATCATTTCTCGTATAATCCATTGTTAATGTAAGACCATCATCCTCATCAATCACACCCGTTGTAGTTGAAGTTCCTGGGTTAAAACTAAATCCCGTAAAAGTCAATGTTGGTGCTGTAACAGTTGCACCGACTTCACCAGAAAATAGATCTGTTCTAACAACAGAATAAGTTCCAGCTAACGATTCCGTACGATAAACAACCGAATATGTTGCGGTTGTATCAATAATTTCATTAACAATAATCGTTCTAGTTGCTGCTGCTATTGCATCATCACCTAAAACCGAATATGTAATTGTGTACTCCCCTGTTTCAAGCACTGTTGTATCAGTTATGTCAGCGTTAATTTCAACTTCTTCATCTTCAGGAACAAGCGAAACCCCCGCCATAACATCATAATCATCACCTTCAAAAATCTCAACTATTGTTGGATTTACAACAATAGTTGGATCATCAGTGTCCAGTGGTTCTAGATCTGGACTGGCAAAGTTAAACATAATTAAACTAAAAAGTAAAAATAATAACATTGCCACAACTTTTCTTCTATATACCATAATCATTCCTCCTTATATATTTTATGGGACAAAAAAGACACAAAAATTCCTCGTTGTGCCTAGAAATTAATTTGGCTCTTGCATTTTAATAAAAAATGGACCAAATTCAGAACCTTGACCTAGTGAGTCTCGGTTATATTTAAATACTTTGTAGCCAAGTCCTGTGCATTCTTCGACATCACCATCATCAAAAGTATGAACCTTATCACCCCAGCAAAAAATAGGATCATTATCTGCTCGCACTCTTAAAAAGTCAGTAACCCAAATAAGTAATAGGATTGCAAACAGTACCCAAAAAGCTACGTTCAAAACTTTTTTCAGCATAAAATCACTCCTTTACACATGTTAAACTCAATATAGTTAATATATTATCCTTCAAAATTTTATTTTTGTCAAATTGTTTACATTTTTTCAAAAAAAAAACGCATCTGCGTCTTATTTCAATGGTGCCCAGTACAAGAATCGAACTTGTGTCTGTTGATTACCATTCAACTATTCTACCACTGAACTAAAAGGGCGTTTGGTGTCCCCGACAGGACTCGAACCCATATCTATCCCTTAGGAGGGGATTGCTCTATCCTGCTGAGCTACGAGGACATATAAATCTTATTTTAAAAGATTTATAAAAAACAAAGACAGCAAAACACTTGCATAATTTAACTTATCAACTGATACAACGCTTGCTTCATATAAAGAAACCCCTTTATCCACAACATTAACAACCCAACTCTCTTTATGTTTGGGAATATGTTTTCCTATTGGAAACATGTGTGTTTTAATAATTTCTTCTTCTAATTCGCTTAAACCAAACAACTTCTTTGAATTTTCAACTGAAATATTTGGATGAACTAAAATAGATTTAACTCTATTCTTTAAACCTGGTTTATTACTTGTTTCAAAAAAATCATGCAAAAGACCTGCTCTTGCAACTTTGATATAATCTAATTTTAAAAACTTAGCCACTTTATAAGATAGGTATGCCACTTTCATTGAATGGTCATATCTATTCAAACCATGGTGCGTCATTTTTTTTAATTTATTAAAAGATTCATTTATAATAATGTCTTCACTTATAAGTCTAAAATCAATATCTTTTTCAGCCATTTTCATGTTACGACTCCTTTACCTCAAACATTATAGCACAAAATCATTCATTTGTGAACTAGTTGAAAGTTATCCCAGCGTTTGTGGGCACAACATTAACAAAAGTATTACCATCATTCAAAACTACTTCTTCTCCATTTATATACTTATATACAGTTGGACTGGTTCTTGATGACTTATTCCAAGTAATCGGAATTGAAATTCCATTAGTTACAAAATAACCGTTTCCAGTTCCAACAGTATCAAGTTCTTGTCTTCCAGCACTGTCTAAATTATAGTTTCTTACTTTCATAATTAATAAATTTTTAAAATTATATTGTTCTTTAGAAATAGCATCAACATGCATCTTCCCATTAAACGATCTATTATAAACACCATTTTCAAAAACATAATCAACATTAGTTCTTGTTGAATATTTTATTTTTACTTCAGAAGCAACTTTACTATCGAAAACTGAAAGATCCAACTCATCTATGCTATATTCAAATGGAACGCCATTAGATGTCATTCTAGTATTCATTTTTGATAGTTCACTTTTAATGTCATTTAATCTTGTATAAGCAGTATGTTCAGTAGCAACACCTAAACTTCTATCTCTAAACGATCCACCTCTAGCCATAAAGTTAAGCGCATCTATTCCTAAAACTCTAACATCACTTAATCCTTTTGGACTTCCACCAAAGTGTGCATAAATAGCATCATGCTCAGCTGCATAATCAAGATAATAGTGACGAGCGCTTCTAACCGATCCAATGCGGTTAGTTTCTTGATCCTTATAAACAGCCATTAATCTTGTAAATCCACCCTCAACAATTATTTCATAAATTACATAAGCATCTTGAAGACCAGCATGATGCGGTACTGTAACAGGATGATTGTTAATCATGATTGCAATTGGTCGCTCGTTTGATTCCTCATCAATAATTTGAAGCTTTGGAATGATAACCTCTTCCTCAATAATTTCTTCCTCTGGTTCTTTCTCAACTATTTTTTCTTCTTCATTATTCATAAATGCAAAAATAATACTTGTGAAAGTCATAACCATCAGTAAAATAATTGCAAATAATCTCATTTTTTTCTTTTTCATAATAGACCTCCTAATTCATTTTTAAAATTTTATATCTTCTACTAATTTTCTCAATAATAACAAAAGCTACTCCACTATATAATAAATTCATCAAAGTTGAATCATACATTTTTTTAAGTAATCTTAATATATTAAAGTCAACTTCTGTTACAAGAGAAACCATAATATAACTAGTTAATAAATAAATAAAAATTATAAATAAAGCCATAAATATTGTACTGTAAATATTATTAATCAAATAAATATTTAACTTAATAATAATATAGCCCAAAATAACAAACAATATCGCGTTAAATAAAAATGTGTTTGTAAAAATTACATCATAAAGTAATCCAACAGCGAAGCTATAAATTAAGTAATTTGCTTCACGATGGTGAAAAAATGGATATATAAAGACTAATGTGCAAATGACAAACAAACAATAAAATGGTGGATAATTTAAAAATCTCGAAAATATGTGTTCTAGCATAAAGCCAATACTCGTTATAATAAAAACCATTATTGCTCACCTAAAACTGTCACATAACGTATTTTATTGTAATCAATTGCTGGTTTAACATTAACAATTTTAGAAAGTCCAAAATTATCTAAATCAACACTATCAACCATTCCAATTAACAAGCCTGGTGGATAATTATTGGTGAATCCAGTTGTAACAACAATACTACCCGCCTCAATATCCAAATCATCGTCATAGCCCTCTAACACAAATAAATTCTTTTTACTATCATAATTAACAAGAACACCATATTCATATTCATCACCAATTAAAACCTTAACAGAAATTTTTGATTGACGGTGTTCACTTGTAATAAAACTAATTTCACTATTTAAATAACTTGTCTTTTCAACAATACCAACTAAAGTATTGTTAATAATCACCGCATCGCCATCAGAAACACCATCATTAGATCCTTTATTAATAGTTGCACCATCAAACCAAATTCCAGTATTACGATTAATAATAATCGAATTAATTTTCTCAAAATTAATTAAATTAGAGTCAATTTCAAAATCCTCTTCCATTTTGGCAATTTGATATTCAAGTTCTAAAATGCGTGAATTAACATCTTCCGAATAATTATAAATGTTTTCATTAATTATATAATTAATTGGCGCTGCAAATATTTCTAAAATAAATATTGATGTATCTTTAACAAACTTTTCGGCAAAAGATAATCTTCTGTAACTATAAGAAAAAATAGAAACAATTAAAAAAATCAAAACAAAAAATAAAAAATAGTAGTTTTTTTTCTTCCTTCGATTATTCATTAAATCACCTTTTATCTATTATAATACATTTTAAGT
>SKGW01000023.1 GCA_007117285.1 Bacilli bacterium | reverse complement strand
CCTTCTTGTGAATTAGTTAATTTTCTATTCTCAATTGTTACTCCAAATCCAATAAAAATTATAAGAAAGACTATAAGTAAATAGTTTTTCGTTTTCAGGAATATTTCTTTTGATTTCAAAATAATTCGTTTTATTTTGCTCTTTGGAAGTTCTTTATCAACGCTTTTTATTTCTTCTACTTTTTCAATTTTTTCTTTTGGTTTTTTTTCTTTTTTAGCCATAAAGTACCTCCTTAAGTAAATTATATCATAACAAAATAAAAAAAAAGACAAAATTTGTCTTATTTTCAATTTGGTGATCCGTATGGGATTCGAACCCATGAATGCTGCCGTGAAAGGGCAGTGTGTTAAGCCACTTCACCAACGGACCGAATGGCGCCTCAAATAGGACTCGAACCTATGACCCTCTGATTAACAGTCAGATGCTCTAACCAACTGAGCTATTGAGGCGAATGGTGGGCCTGATAGGATTTGAACCTATGACCCCACGCTTATCAAGCGTGTGCTCTAACCAACTGAGCTACAGGCCCAAACTTACAACTACTAAAGTATACAATATTTTTTTTGGTTTGACAAGTATTTTTTCTTTTATTTATTGAAAATTTGGCACTTTTGGAGACACCTATAAGATTATAAAACAAAATCAAAAAAAATACAACATTTTTCGCAAAAAAAAGAGAGATTATCTATCTCTCATAATTCCGTTAATTATTGTTTCTCTAAATTGTGCAACATCACCTTCGGCACCATCTTCGTAATATTTTGTTAATCTTTCTTTAATGTTACGTTCGATTTCACGTGCTTCTCTTGGTTCAACATTTCTCAATGTATCTGAAACTCTGCTTCTAATTTCAGCCGCATCATTTAAAATTCTATTTTGAATATCGCGTGCATTTCCTTCTGGAACTAAATTTCTAACTCTTTCAACTTGTTCCAAAACATCTTCTTTTACTTGTTCAGCGTTTTCAAAAGCTCCATTCTTGACACGATCCTTTGTTTCACTAACAATTAATTGAATTCTTTCTTTATTTTCTTCAATTATTTCTTTTCTTTCTTCTGTAGTCAATTCTGAAAAATCAGCAACGTTTTCAGAGATTATTTCTCCAATTATTTGACGTTCTTCTTTGATTTTACTTCTCATTGCTTCAAAATCTTCTCCATGCTCTTCTTCGATAATTTCTCTAGTTCTTTTTGCATTTTGAGAGATTAAACGAGCAATATCTCTAATCGACATATCCAAAAGTTCTTCTTCAGTTAAATCTTCATTTTTATTCATTGCTGCTCTCATAACCATTAATTTAGCATGCTCTATTCCTTTTTCTGATGCTTCAGTAGCTATATCTTCATCAGTTTCACCAACCGTTGCATTGATTCCTCTTTCGTTCAATTTTGCTTGAACTCTTGCTAAAACTTTATTTCTGAATTCTGAGTTATCAACTTCGCCTTCTTGTTCAGTTTCAATACTGATTTCGTTTTCATCTGAGAATTCATCGATATAGCCCATATCAATTAAGCTGTCAATTACATGATCAACCGCTTCTTCTAATTCCATACCAACTAATTCTTCATCATCAAATGCAATATATGCATCATCATTTAACATTTCCGTGTCAACTATAACATCGTTTTCATTTGAAAATAACATTAATGATGGGTTTACATCAATTATTGTGATTGAGTATTCCTCAGAATTACTCATAAAATAATATGCACCATATATTAGTGCTAGCGAGACTATTAAAACTAACGCAATACTTAATTTATCTTTCATAATTTCCTCCTTTAAAATAGACTTACGTCTTCATAATTTTCTTTAAACATGTACAACTTGGATGGTCGGCCATTAGTATCTTCATTTTTCATGCCGGTTTCTTCAAGTAGATTATAGTGTAAAAATTTCTTCCTAAAATTCCTCCTATCTATTTCTATATTCAATAAAGTTTCATAAACTCGCTGCAATTCTGGTAGTGAGAAATCACTTGGAAAGAAAAGATTTAGAATTGAAGCGCGCTTTATTTTTTCTCTTAAAAAATCTATGTTTTTGTTAACTATTTCAAAATGATTATATGCCATTTTGGGCAGTTTATTGATAGAAAACCACTCTTTTTCAAAACTTGTCTCTTCTTTATTAAGTTCTACTCGTACTGAGTCAAGAAAACCAACAAAAAGAACATTTATTATATTAAAGCCTGGTTCTCTTTCAAAGTCACACATTGTATTATTTTCGTAAATATTAACTGTTTCAAAGTTTAATTTTTCTAACATTAATTTGCTACTGTCTTTGAGTGAGGCATCATTACTTGCTTTAACTCTTGGTAGCATCCAGTATCCCTTGTAAGGTTCGGTTTGTTTTCTAATAAGAAGAACCTTAACTTCTTCATTAACAATTGTGAAAAGATTTAAAACAATTTCAACTTGTTTCATTACGCACCCCTCTTTTTATGTGTTCTTTTTACACTCTAATTATATAACTATCAACAATCAAAGTCAAATAATTATATCAACCAAGTCAGCTACAGAATTAACACCGTCAACTGCCACTTTTTTCAAGATCGGAATTGATTCTCCATTTATATAATAGCCGTTAAACTCTTTTATCATATGGTAATCATTGATTCCATCGCCAACGGTAAATATGTTTTTTTTCTCAATTTTTAATTTTTCAAGAATGATATCAATTCCAATTTTTTTATTTATTAAACCACTCGTTAATATAACCCACTTCTTTGTTCTATACCCTACTATATCTGGAAATTTAACTAGAATTTCTTCCAAAAGACGGCAATTATTTATAACTGCAAACATAATTGAATTGTTATTTTCAATTACATTTTCATAATAATTAAAACCGTCATCAACTAACAAATTTTCAACTTTTTTTTCTAACAAAAAATCATATAATTTTTTTGCTAAATCAATGGGAATGTCAGATCTGTAAATTTCATTATCATTTTGATCAACAATAAGTGCTCCATCATTGCAAATTAAGTATTCATAATTTATATTGTCTTTTCTTATTTCTTTCTTTAACAAACTATAATTTCTTCCTGTTGCTATTACAAATTTATTGCCCAATTCAACAAATTTATTTACTTTTAGAATGTTTTTACTATAGTCTCTTGTAAACAAAGTTTTATCAAAATCGCTAACTAATACCTTCATTTGTACCTCTCAATCTCTCTGATAATGTTGTTTTTCTTTTAAGTTCAATATCATTTAAAATACTTGTTTCAAAAGCTGTCTTACTGCCAATTAAAAACAATTTTCTTTTTGCTCTTGTTACACCTGTATAAATTAACAAATTATAAAGCATTTTATTATAGCTTGAGCACATTGGGATTAGAACTGTATCAAATTCGCTTCCCTGAGATTTATGAATTGATATACAGTAGGCGTGTTTAATATTAAATAAATCCGATAAATAATAAATTACTGTTGTTTCATAAAAATCAATTGTAATTTCATTTTTTCCACTTGAGGTTTCTTTTTCTATCTTAACAATTTTGCCAATATCCCCATTGTAAACATCTTCTTCTGGCATGTTGTTAAGTTGAATAACTTTGTCACCTACTCGATATATAACACCACCGTATTTAACTTCTTTTTGTTCTTCATTTTTCGGATTAAAAAGCTTTTGTAATTGCATATTTATATTATCTATTCCAACGCGCCCCCTATATATAGGCGCCATTATTTGAAAGTCAAAACACGTTCTTCCAGAATCAATTATTTTTTTACTCAAAGAAACAATACCGTCCATTATATTTGATGTTGAACACTCTAAAAAATTATAATCCGTGTGCTTTTCAAATAGAAAGTCACCAATTTCTCTGTTTTTAATGAAATCAGATAATATTGGAATGTATGAGTCCTCTGTTTGTCTGTATATTTTTTTCAACCTTATTACATCAATTAATTCGCTTTCAATCAAATCTTTAAAAACTTGACCCGGAAGAACTGATGGGAGTTGATTGTAATCACCGACTATTATTAGCTTTACATTATTTTGAATTCCTTTAATTAAGCTATCAAATAAAAGTATATCAACCATACTGGCCTCGTCGACAATTACTAATTTTGAATCATCTTTATCATACTCATTAACTAAGAATTCATTTTGTTCTTTATTCCATTTTAAAAATCTATGAATTGTTACAGCATTTATTCCAGTTATTTCTCTAAGTCTTTT
>SKGW01000002.1 GCA_007117285.1 Bacilli bacterium | reverse complement strand
TTGAACTTTAAAACGGAAAAATATTCATATTTTGACTTTGACTTTAAACCATATAAAAAAAGATGAATTTATTAAAAACTCATCTTTTTATTATACAAAATGGAGCAGATGACGAGAATCGAACTCGCGCCACCGCCTTGGCAAGGCGGTATTCTACCATTGAACCACATCTGCGTAAAGTAATTTTAACATATGACTATAAAAAAATCTACCCTTTGACACAAAAACTATTATGTGTTATTATAAACTGCGTTTGAAGGGGGATTATTATGTACGACAGTGAATTATTGTTTGAAAAGTTAAAAAAAATGAATAAGAAATTAGAAATCGATGGAGAAACTCGAGGTGTCAATTATTATACAGCGAGAATTGAAGAACTTTATAACGAAAATCTAAAAAAAATCGTTTTTGATGATAACTTGATTGAAGACTATAAAAGAATACGAAAATTAAAGAATTATGATGAGAATCAAATGTATATTGCCAAAGAGATGTTTAAACTACTAGTATTAGCTGATGTTGAAATAGAGGAAGATTTAATTCTTATAGCTGATATGGTTTATTTAGAAGAGTATCTTAATCAGGTAGAAAAACAAAATCAAAGTTCATATCAAAAAATAAAAACTAGACGAATCTAGTTTTTTTTATTTATGGAGGGGCTAGCCGGATTTGAACCGACGCTCAGGGAGTTGCAGTCCCTTGCCTTACCGCTTGGCTATAGCCCCACAAAGAAGATTATAGCAAAGAAGGTACTAAATATCAATAATTTTACTTCTTCTTTGCAAAATAACCATTTTGAACTAATCTAGTTTCATTAACGACAATAAATGCATTTTCCTCAATTGTTTTTATTATTCGTTCTAAAACAGGGTAGTCATGTTTATCAATTTCAATAAACATCATAACTTTCTTATCTTTTCTATCTCGACCTTTAACATCGACAACAGTTATACCAAAACCGCTGTTTCTAATCAGCTCAATTAAATTTTCGTTTCTTGGGCATATTACTTGAACTGTGAAACTGCCCTCTATATATTTATCAGATAAAATAGAACCAATATAAGTTCCCGCGGTAAAACCACCTGCGTAAGCAACAATAATCCAAGGACTGTCGCTAGCTAATGCTATAGCTTCTTTAACAATTAAAAACCAAATTATAACTTCAACAAAAGCCACGATGCTTGCTTCCAGGCGTTTACTTTTAACGAGTAGAATAGTTCTAACCGTTCCTAATGAAACATCTAGAATTCTAGCAAAGAAAATTTTTGCACATAATAACAACATATAAAAACCACCTTTATTAAAGAAATTATAGCACTAGAAAAAAGCAAAGTAAACTAATGATATTTAATTTGTTTTTTTTTATTCAATACTGTATACTTTATTTGGTGATAATAATGGAACGATTACAAAAATATATATCAAATAGTGGGTACTGTTCAAGAAGAAAGGCCGAGAATTTAATTGTTCAAGGACTTGTTTTTGTTAATGGAGAAAAAATTACTTCGCTTGGAACAAAAGTGAGCGAAAAAGATCAAGTTATGATTGATGGTCAAATACTTGATAAAGAAGATAAAGTGTATTTTTTATTGAACAAGCCAAAGGGGTACGTGTCAACTGTTTCAGATGAACACAAAAGAAAAACAGTTATTGATTTAATAGACACAGAAAAAAGAGTATATCCTGTTGGTAGGTTAGATTATGACACAACTGGAATGCTGATTTTAACTAACGATGGTGAACTTACTAATTTACTTATGCACCCAAGTAATAATATAAACAAAGTTTATGTTGTTAAAGTTGAAGGAAAAATAGATGGCTCTGACATATATAATTTAAAGAACGGTGTAATCATTGATAATGAAAAAACATCTCCAGCGGAAGCTAAGCTAGTTAAATATGATAAGGCGAAAAATGTTTCAACAGTCAAGTTAACTATACACGAAGGTAAAAATCATCAAGTGAAGAAAATGTTCCAAGCTATAAATAAAAATGTTTTAAAATTAAAAAGAGAAAGTATTGCTTTTTTAACTTTAGAAGGTTTAAACACAGGGGAATATCGAAAGCTAAATCCAAAGGAAGTTAAAAAACTTTATAATGAAGCAAAAAACTGAGGTGTTTTATGAGCGAAAAAAATTATAAGGATGGTTTAACCGGAATATATAATTTAGAATATTTAAAAGATAATTTTGCTGATATCAAAAGTAAAAACAGCGAACTATTTTTGATTGCAATTGACTTTTGCAAACTAAAGTATATAAATGATAACTTCGGTCATTCCGCAGGCGATAAAAGCATAATAACTTTTGCAAGGTTAGCAAAAATATTTTTTGAAAACGATATCGTTGTAAGAAGAAGCGGGGACGAATTTGTTGTGTTAACCAATTCTGATATCGAAACAATAAATAAAAAAATCTCAAAAATTCGAAAAGCTATTGATATAGCTTCAGAACGAAGAATAATCCCAATCCCCTTTGACTTTAATTGCGGGATAAAAAAAATTGAAGGAGATTTTGTTTCGGAATTAAATAAAGCTGATATTACTATGTATAATGCTAAAAAAAATAATAAGAGAGTGGAATATTATAAACAAGAATTTTTCCAACAACATAACGATGAAAAACAATACTTAAAAAAAATAGATGATTTAATAAATGAAGATAAGCTTAATATTAGAAAACAAGAATTTTTTTCTATTTCTGGTGAACCGCAAAAGTTTTTTGAGATATACACTCGCGATGAAGAAGGTGTAACTTTATTTCAAAGAGAAACGCGTGAAGCGCTTAGAAAAAATTATAAAATTAAAAAAATTGATCTAGCGGCTATAGAAAAAATATTTTTCCACAGAGTTCCAAATTATAATAAAGTTTTAATTAATGTCGGCAGTCAAACATTAATGAGTTTGGAGTTTGATTTTGTAAAATATATATATGACATGTCTAATTTGAATAATGTAAATCGGGAAGAGGTTGTGATCTGCGTTGATCTCCTTGATTTTGAAGGAGAGTCATCGAGTATTGTTGCTAAAATGAAATCACTTTCAAAACTAGGATTCAAAATGGCAATTCAGGGCTTGGACTTTGATAGAAGGCTAACATTAATTCCAATAGTTCTTAACATGGATATTGATTATGTAAAAATTCCAATTAAAATGGTAATAGAAAATCAAAAAGAAGAAAAAAGAAAAAAATTATTTTTATACATGATGAGTTTATTAAAAGACTTCAATATCCAACCCATTTTCGTTAACATTGAAAAAAAAGAGGAATTTTCTTTAATTGCAAATTTGGGAGATCATGTATTGGTTAGGGGCTACTTATTTTCAGAAGAATCGGATGCAATTCCAACAAAAAAAGATCAAGATTAAATCTGATCTTTTATTCCCATTCAATTGCAGTAGTAGGACAAGCGTCAATTGCCTCTTGAACTTTTTCTTCTAAATTTTCAGGTATTTTATCCATTATAACTTTAGGAGTATCATCTATTTTAAAAACTTCAGGTGCAATAGCTTCGCACTGTCCGCATAAAATACATTTTTCCTCAATAATTTTTACTTGCTTCATATAAACCTCCTTTTGACAAGTATAAAAAAAAAAGAAGGTAAAAGCAAGCATATTATTTTAAAAAGAAGATATATATGGTATTATTACTATAAATGGGGTGGTCTTATGAATAGCAGAATGTCTAAGTATGATTCTGAAAACTTAGACAATAAACGCAGTGAAAAAAACAAAAAACTTTATGAAAATATGTATGATGAAGTTGAGTATTCAAATATTCAAGATATTGCTAATATCGAAAAAACAAATGAGATTGATTTGAATATGATAAAAGAAATGTTAAATAAAAATAATAAAGTTGCTAAAAAGACCGAAGAAGAAGAATATGTTGAGACAGAAACTTCAACTAACGAAGAGGAACCACCTAATTACGATATAAAACAATTTTTAGACCAAGCCAAAACCACCAGAAAAGAAATCGATCCTCGTAGGAGGCATCTTGATGAAATGCATTATAATGTTTTGAAAAAATTTGATGTTGAAAAATCGAATCAAAATGAGTCTGGAGTATCAAATTTTGAGGCATTAGACAACTTAAATGACCAAGAATTAAGCGAGAAGATGTTTGAGGACTTACACGTTGCTAAAACTAGTGTTGTTCCGGAAACGGATGATGAAGAAGTTGACAAGTCTTTTTATACCGCAAGTCTTGATTTTAAAAATGAAGATTTTGAGGGATTTCAAGAATTAGATCAATCGCTTAAAAAAAATACCGTAGTTATTACTGTTTTAGTTGCGAGTTTATTTATTTTAATGGCGGGACTTATGATATATATATTTTTA
>SKGW01000078.1 GCA_007117285.1 Bacilli bacterium | reverse complement strand
TTTTTTGTTTCTGTTTTTTCTAGGTTTTTAATTGTTTTTTCTAATAATTTTATATATACATAAAACAAGTCTTCTGAAAATGCTTCAAATAATCTAGAGTCATTATTTACCATTTTAAATTGTAGATGCGAAAATTCTGGAAAAACGTTTAAGATACTTATTTCAAGACCTTCTACTTTTCCGTAAATAAATAAATTTCTGAAAAATCGGTAAAAAACATCATCTCTTATGTAGTTAATACCATATTGCATTTTGAATTTGTGGGGACTGTTCATTATTCCATAAACAATGTTTCCATATTCATCATCTTTTTGATTCTCGAAAACTTTTTCATATAAGCTTTTTTCTTGTTTTAAAAGTTCTCTTAATTGTATCAGGCTTTTTTCGTGCAGTTCCCCTTCAAAAAGACCTTCTTTTTCTGATGCTTTTACGCGCTCGAAAAGATCAACAATACTTGCTGATACTTTAATTGAGTCAGAAATATTTTTTCTTGCTCTTTGTTCAGGTTTCACAAAACCACCCCACAATCGGACTTGTATTCTAACATATTAGCTTTTTTTTATCAAACTTTATAGCTTTTTATAACTTCAAAAACCTCGTCATATGTTTTTACCGGGATGTATTTTAATTTTGAGCTTATTTCTTTTGGTATGTCTTCAAGATCTTTCATATTTCCATTTGGAATTATTATTTCAGTTATTCCGTTTCTAATTGCTCCAATACTTTTTTCTTTAAGTCCACCTATTGAAAGAACTCTTCCTCGCAAAGTTATTTCGCCAGTCATAGCAATATCGTATGGAATTTCATGTTTTCCAAGCACACTTATCATTGCTGTTGTTAGTGCAATTCCAGCACTGGGACCGTCTTTTTTGACAGCGCCTTCTGGAACATGAATATGAATGTTGTTTTCAGTAATTGATTCATATTTTATATCATATTTATCATGATTTGATTTTATATAACCGAGCGCTATTTGGGCACTTTCTTTCATTACTTCACCAAGTGAACCCGTCAATACCAAAGAGCCGTCTCCTTTATAAAGGTTGACTTCAATTGGTAGCGTGTCTCCTCCAAAGTAAGTATACGCTAGACCATTTACGACACCAATTTCTCTTTTTTCTTCTTTTGAATCTTTTGAATATTTTTCGACTCCTAAGTATTTTGAAAGAGAGTTTGAAGTTATTGAATATTTTTTTTCTTTTTTATTTATTACAATGTCATAGACAACTTTTCTAACTATTTTTGACAATTGGCGTTCTAATTCACGAACTCCAGCTTCTTTTGTATATCCGTTTATTATTTCTAAGATTATATTATCATTAATTGATATTTTTTTCAGAGAAATTCCATGATTTTTGCAAATTTTAGGAAGTAGATGGTTTTTTGCTATATATAATTTTTCATATTCTGTATACCCTGAAAGATTAATTATTTCCATTCTATCTCTTAGTGGATCTGGAATATTTTCAATATAGTTTGCTGTTGCTATAAAAAGAACATTTGATAAATCTACGGGCTCTTCAATATAGTTATCACTAAAAAATTGATTTTGTTCGGGATCCAAAACTTCAAGCAAGACGCTCGATGGATCTCCTTTTATATCTTTTGTCATCTTATCTACTTCGTCAATAAGAAATAGAGGATTTGCTGATTGAGCTTTTTTAAGCCCTTGAATAATTCTTCCTGGTGAAGATCCCAAATATGCTTTTCTGTGGCCGATTAATTCTGCCTCATCATTAACCCCGCCAACTGACATTTTAACAAATTTTCTGTTCATTGCCTCTGCTATACTAAATGCCAAGCTAGTCTTACCTACTCCGGGAGGTCCAACTAGACAAAGTATTGGTCCGCTTAAAGTATTTGTTCTTTGTTTTACAGCTAAGAACTCTAAAATTCTCGTTTTAACACTTTCAAGTCCATAATGAGATTTATCTAGTTTCTTTTCTACATCTTTTAAGTTATCATTGTCTTTTGTTTTTTTCTTCCACGGTATGTTAAGAAGCCATTCCATATAATTTAAAACAATGTGGACTTCTGGGGATGTTGCTGGAAGTATTTCATATCGTTTTAGTTCATTTTCGATTCTAGTTTTAATTCTAGCTGGAGCATCTAATTTCATCATGCGCTCTCTAATAATGCTTATTTCGTCATCTTTTGAACCGGCTTCACCTAATTCTTCTTTAATAACCTTCATTTTTTCTCGAAGGATATATTCTTTTTGATGTTTATCTAGTTCCGAACGAACTTTAACATCGATTGTTTTATCGATGCTATATTTTTCTTTTTCAACCGAAATATCTTCCAAAATCATTTCTGCTCTTTTTTTTGGATCAATTTCAACTAAGTAGCTAAGTGCTCTTGCATGCGATATTGGAAGGAACGGCGCTATAAGATCTGTCATTGTTGATAATTCTTTAATATTTTTTATTAACATTAATGCACTGTTGCTAATATAAGGGACTGTTTTAATATAGCCCTCTATTTCTGAATATATTTTGCTAACAAGATTTTTTTCTTCTGTTTCTTCTACTTTTAAATCATTTATTTTGCTAACAATAACTTCTACATCTTCTGGACTTTTTGCATCTATGTGATCAATTACCATTGCACGCGAAATACCTTTAACAACGACACGTAATCGTCCATCCGGAAGCTCAATTTTGTGTGTAATTTTAGATATTACTCCAAGTTGTTTAGTTGAACTGGGTGGTTCGTTTTTTTCTGTTGTTTCGTTTATAACAAATATTTTGTTGCCATGGAAGTACTCGGCAGTTTCTATTACGTTTTTGCTTTCTATATTATCAAATTCCAAACGAATGTCATTATTTGGAATTAGCACTAGTCCTTTAAGTAAAATTACTGGTAAATTAATTTTGATAAAAACCACCTCCTTAAAATTGGAACTTATTATAATACAAAAAAAAGTAAATGTCCATTATTTACTTCTTTTAATTAAATTTGTTTTAAAACTCCAAATTACCTGGTGTTCTTGGAAATGGAATTACGTCTCTAATGTTATCAACTCCTGTTAAATATATTAACAGTCTCTCAAATCCCATTCCGTAGCCAGAATGTTTACATCCGCCATATTTTCTAAGGTTAAGATACCAATCTAAACCTTCTTTTTCAACATTCATTTCTGACATTCTATTAACTAGAACATCATGTCTTTCTTCTCTTTGGCTTCCTCCCATCAGCTCGCCAGCTCCTGGAACTAATAAATCAACAGCAGCTACTGTTTTTTCATCGTCATTAAGTCTCATATAAAATGCTTTAATTTCTTTCGGCCAGTTTTTAACAAAAACAGGTCCGTTAAAATGTTTTTCCGTTAAATACTTTTCGTGTTCTTTTGCTAAATCATCTTCAAAACTAGGTTTTATCTCAAAATTCTCACCAGAGTTAAGAAGTATTTCTATTGCTTCCTTATGATCAATTCTAACAGCTTCTTTATCAAGAAGAGCATGTAGTTTATCCATAAGACCAGGTTGAACAAATTTATTTAAAAATTCCATTTCAACCGGAGCATTTATAATAACGTATTCGATTATGTATCTTAAACTGTCTTCTTCGATATCCATTAATTGATTAATATCACAAAATGCTATTTCGGGCTCAATCATCCAAAATTCTGAAGCGTGAGTTTTTGTGTTTGAATTTTCAGCTCTGAACGTTGGTCCGAAAGTGTATATTTTTTTATAAGCCATAGCAAAAGCTTCACCTTGTAATTGACCAGAAACCGTTAGCGAGGCCTCTTTTTTAAAGAAGTCTTTACTAAAATCAATTTCGCCATTGTTTAATGGTAATTTTTTCAAATCTAGTGTTGTAACTTTAAACATTTCACCAGCACCTTCAGCATCACTTCCAGTTATAATTGGACTGTGAAGATAAACATAATTTTTTTCTTGAAAGTATTGATGAATCGCCATAGCAACAAGACTTCTAATTCTAAAAACAGCATTAAAAAGATTGGTTCTTGGTCGAAGGTAGGCAACTTCTCTCATAAATTCCCTAGTGTGTCTTTTTGGTTGAATTGGATAGTCATCGGGACAGTCACCTTCTAAAACATAATTTGTCATCTTTATTTCAAATTCTTGATTTTTACCTTGAGACTCTATTAATTCACCATCTATTGTTAATGCGCTGCCTATTTTAATTTTTGAAATTTGATCAAAATCAGAAAGCTCTTTATCATAAACAACTTGAATTGATTTAAAGTATGTTCCATCAGAAAAATCAATAAAACCAAATTCTTTTTGTTTTCTATGGTTTTTAACCCATCCTTGAATTTTTATTTTTTCTCCTATTTGTGGATTACTATATATCTCTTTAATATCTTTCATAATAAATTCTCCTTTGCTCTTTTTTCATTTTATGAGATATGTTTGGATTTGTCAATTAAAATAAAGTTTTGATTTCTTTGTTAATTTTGCAAAAAGTTACTTTTTAGTTTTGAAGAAATACCTTCTATTTGAAGTGGGTTTGTGCTATAATATACTTACTTAGAAGGAGTGATAATATGAAATATGTAAAAAGTTTATCGATAACATTTGTTTTTGGATTGGTTTACTTTTATTTTGCCCTGCCCCCAATAAATATTACTAGCATTTCGTTTTGGTCATTTGTAATTATACTTTTAATATTATTCGTAGTACTATCTGCATCATTTAATGCTGTAACTTTATTTAAAAATTTTCCTAATTTAAGCGGAGGTATAAAACCGTTTAATAAAGTTGAAAAAGTGGCTTTAGGTATGGTGTTTTTAATTATTCCACTGATATTATTAATTAACATGATTTTTTCACCTTTTTTTATGGCGGATGCCTATTCAAAAAGAATTTTAATTGATGAAACACATGATTTTACTGAAGATGTTAAACCGTTAAACGTTAACAATCTTCCGGTAATTGATAAGGACTCCAGCCTTAGACTTGGAGACCGCACAATGGGTAGATTACCTGATCTTGTTTCTCAATTTAATGTTTCAAGTTTATATACACAAATTAGTTATAAGAATGAGATTACTAGAGTTACGCCTCTTGAGTATAGCGATATTTTTAAATATATAAATAATCGAAAAAACGGAACGGCAGGATATATAAAAGTCAATTCTGTTACTGGTGAATCAGAGTTAACTAGATTAGAAGAAGGTTTGGTTTACTTGGACTCGGCATTTTTAAAGGAAAATTTAACTAGAAAACTGAGGTTTTCATACCCCACTAAAATTTTTGGTGATAAATACTTCGAACTTGATGATGAATCAAAACCTTATTGGATTGTTCCAACTATTAAATATGTTGGTGTTGGAATTCGTCCCGATGTTGAAGGTGTTATTGTATTAGATCCAGTTACTGGAAACTCTAATTATTATAACGTTGCTAATGTTCCTGAGTGGGTCGATCACGTTTATCCTTCTAGCTTGATATTAGACCAAGTAAGTGACTGGGGAGCGTATCGCGGAGGTTTTTGGAACTCTTTGATTGGACAAAAAAATGTTGTTCAACCGACGCAAGGGTATAATTACACAATTATTGAAAATGATGTGTATTTGTACACTGGTATTACTTCAGTAGTTGGAGATGAATCAAATATTGGTTTTATTCTTTCAAACTTGAGAACTAAAGAAACTAATTTTTATTCAGCACCTGGTGCCGAGGAGTATTCTGCTATGGCTAGTGCTGAGGGGCAAGTTCAACAAATGAATTATGTTTCGACATTTCCTTTGTTGGTTAATTTAAATGGACGCCCAACTTACTTTTTATCTTTAAAGGACAGGGCGGGATTAGTTAAAATGTATGCTTTTGTAGATGTTACCGATTATCAAAGAGTTGTCGTTACCGAATCTTCTGAAGGAATTACAAAAGCTGTTCAAAATTATATTGGAAGAGATATTGATGAATTAAATATAGAATCTAAAGAGATAACAATTGGAAGTATTCAAATGGGCATTATTGATGGAAATACATTTTATTTTATAGAAGATGAAAATAATGATAAATATTTTGTGTCAATTACTATCGATAAAGAGCTTCTTCCTTTTGCAAAAGTTGGCGATATGGTTGAAATTGGATTTTACAAAACTGAAGGGATTATTGAGATTTTACAAATCAAATAATCTCTTTTTGCTTTTTATTTTTTTAGGCGTATAATATTATTAGGAGGTGATGAGTAATGAAAAAATTTATTGCATTTTCAATTTTAATCTTGCTAACTGGTTGTTTTAATAGCAATATAGATAACAATAACAATCCAATATACAAAGCTAGCGATTTCTTTTTTAACGATCAAAATAAAATCTTAGTCTATGAAGGGTCGGGAAATGAATTTGCTGATTATGAAGTGTTTTTTGAATTTACGTCAAATGGTTCTGTTCAAAGAAGAATAATTAATCCAGGTACCACGTCTGTTGAAGTTTTAACTACTGAATCTGATTCAATTATTAGAAAGTTTCACGAAGCAGAAAGATTTTATATTTACAATAATTTAAACGATGTTAATGACGATGAAGTAATTATAAAAGATCCTATTGAGGTTGGTACTAAGTGGGATGTTGAAGGCGGAACTAGAGAAATAACTAAAGTTGATGTTGAAATTTTTACCGATGTTAAAACCTACGATGCAGTTGAGGTAAAAATAATTAGAAATGAAGTCACAACTTTAGAATATTATGCTAAGGATGTTGGTCTTATTAAAAGCATTTTCAACCCAGGTCCGGATGAAGTAACTTCAACTTTAAAGGAAATAAAGTCATCGCCGTTATTAATCAGTATTGATTTGTTTTACCCGGAAGAAGATTCGGTAAATACTAAATCAATTAATTTTGAAACAAATGCAAACTTTATTGATTTATTGGAAGAAGAGTACAAAAAAGAATTTGATGGTGTTAGATCTCCATTAAGTTCTAATACAAATATAAACAATATAACGATTGTCGAAGATGTATTGTATGTTGATTTGTCTGAGGATTTTATTGAAGAATCTAATGCCGGAGCCAGTTATGAGGGACTGATGATTCAGTCAATTGTAAATACTTTCGGAAAGTTTTATGAAAAAGATAAGGTTATTTTAACTATTGATAATGGACCTTATGTTTCAGGACATTTTAGTTTCGATGTTAATGAAATTTTAACACCAGATTATGATTAAAAAAAACGGATTTTTTCCGTTTTTTTCATCCCCAACTAATATCTGTTGGCTTAACCCTTTTGTTTGGTTCATCACTAACGATTCTTCCGCTATTCATTTTTATTATTCTATCACCTATTAAAGCGATACTTGGATTGTGAGTTACAATTATCATTGTTGTATTGTATTTTTCATTTACTTTGATAAGTTTTTCCAATACATTTTTTCCGGTTTTTTCATCTAAAGCGCCTGTTGGCTCATCACAGAAGAGAACTTCAGGATTTTTGGCCAGCGCTCGTGCTAAAGAAACTCTTTGTTGTTCGCCCCCCGATAGCTGGTGAGGCTTTTTTTTGATGTGATTCTTTAAACCTACTACTGATATGATTTCATCAATATCTGTTTTTTCACTCGCTATTTCGCTTCCAATCATTACGTTTTGATATACAGTTAGATTTTCTAACAAGTTATAGTTTTGGAAAACGAAACTGGACTTCAATCGGCGATGCGCTGTTAATTTTCGATCGCTGTATTTAGCTATGTTTTCTTTGTCGTAAAAAACATTTCCGACTGATACTGTGTCAAGTCCAGATAAAACATTTAGAAGTGTTGTTTTCCCGGATCCGGAAGGTCCTAAAACTACAACTATTTCTCCTTTTTTGATTTCTAAATTGAGATCATTAATTGCATAGAAATCTCTGTCATCGATGCAGTAGACTTTGCTTATGTCTTGAGCTATTATTTTTTCCATTGTACCACCCTATTCTCTCTTTAACGCTTCTGCTAAAGTTATTTTGTTTAGCACTCTTCTAGATATTGCCATACCCATATAATAAGCTCCTAATATTGCAAACATTCCTATTAATACTTGTGAAAAAGAAATTGTAATTGGTATAGCCATTTCTAAATCATCGGCAAATATTTCTAGTAATTCTTTTACAATTTTAATCATAACCGGTATTGCTATAAGATATGAAATTAGTATAAAAGGTGTATATATGTTTAAAACAATTGATCCTATTTGTTTGTTTTTATAGCCCAAAACTTTCATAAGTGAGATGTTTTTTCTGTTTTCTTCTACGACGATGTTAGCAACAACAAGCATTATTATAAATGACATTATCGCAGCAAAGACAACAACTATATATAATACTAAATCCATTGCCTCAACTTGACTTGTAATATTTTCTTCTAAGTCACGAACGCTAAATTGACCAGCTATTTTTTCTAATTCACTTTCTTCAAGTTCGCCATCCAAATCATATTTTGGATTTGTTGTATATATTTGATTGTAAACAGGGGCTTCAAAAGAATACAATACACTTAGATATTCACGGTTCATAAAAACGCTACTTGAAAAATAATCTTGATATATACCTGCGACTGTTAATTCTATTTCTTCTCCGTTTATTAAAACTACTATCGTGTCATTTACTTTGATTTCATTTAGTTCAGAAATTCGATAAGAAATCAAGACATCTGTATCTGAATCAATCAACTCTAAAATGTCATTTCCTTTATCATCTTTTAGTTCAAAATATTTTAAGTCATCATCTATTCCGCTTAAACTTATTTCAATTTCTTCTTCGAGTTCAACTTCTTTTCCATCAGTAATTTTTTTTGATATTTCATTATCAATTATAAGAAACTGATCAGCTTCTTCGTTTTCGCCTGGAATAAAGCCATTATAAGCAACAATATAATCAAATTTCATGTTGCCAAAAGTCTCATCTATTATTGATGAAAATAAGCCATTCCCTATCAATACTAGCGTTATTAATAGTCCAGATGCAAACGAAACAATTGTTACAATTAACAATTTTCCAATTGAACGAAATGCCAGAGAATATTTAAATCTTGTTTTAAACTTTGTTTTTCTTAAAATTTTATTTGATAATCTTGTAAGAAAATTAACTTTTATGTTACTGCCCTCTTTTAATAAAAATAATGGCTTTTTTCTTATCATTAGCATAGCTGTTAAAAAACTAATTAACGCTAACACTAACATTGGTGTAATGAAAATTCTAGATATATATTCATATTCGAGTTCAAATGGTTTGAGAGGTACGTTATAGAAGCTTACGTAGACGTTTGTGAGGGGCTCGGCCAAATACATGCCAATAAAATAACCTATTAAACTACCCGCTAATACACTGATTATTGGATACACTAAATAGCTTGAAGCAATTGCCGAAGCTTTATATCCCATTGATTTTAAAATACCAACTTGAGTTTTTTCACTTTCAATTCTTTTTTTAACGATTATTACTATTATTACACCACTGATTACGAGTAATACGTTAACAAAAATATTAGAAAATGTTTTATTTGGTTCGAGGTCGCCTTTAATCGCTTCCACTCTTATAAATCTTGCTATACTTGAAGGTGTAAATGATATTGCATCTTCTTCAAAAATTGTTTCTTCACCAAATAGATCTCTTTCGTTGAAGGGTAGGTCTTCATTATACCTAGCTACGTATATTTTTTCTTCAAGACCGGTGAATTTATCGTAAGTTTCATTTGTCATAAACATTATATTGTTGGTTTCTTCATTGAATATTGGAACATTTAAAGAAACTATTGGATATATATGATCTGATGCAAACGCAGTTCCAACTATTTTATATTCTACTTCATTTAATTCATATGTATCTCCTATATTTAGGCCTTTTGCCTCGGCATATGAAGGAAGAATAGTTATTTCGTTTTCTTCAACTGGAAAATTACCTTCCAAAAGATACGGTTTGTTTATTTTTTTGTCTAAATTAATTGGAATTGCTTTATAGTAAACTTTTTCGTTTATTTTAATTTTGCTTTTTTCCAGTTCATAATAAAAATCTTTTTCGTTTGCCAATTTTTCTACTTCTTCTAAATTAATATATAACATTTTATTATACGTAGAAAAAAGATTTCTTAGCATAAATAACTGCTGCTCGTTGCACGTGTTTGCTTCAAGACACTGTGTTATTTGTAGAAGTAAAAGATTTTCTTCTTCTGATAAGTTTTCATCTTCGAACAGTTGCAAATCATTTACTGTCAGTTTAGTTTCGTCAAAACTAGGAAGAAAACTAAAATGTTCAACGTTTTGTTCATTTAAGTATGCATAATAACCATCTTCGACTTGATTAATAGCCACATTTGCCGCTACATACATTGTTGCAGAAATTGCGATTAGCAAAATGAGGCCGGTTATTTGAATCTTTTTATTAATTAATCCCTTTAGGGAGTTTATGAATAATAATTTCATTATGCCCACCTCAGTTCATCAGCCGATATTTGATTTTTTTTTTTTCGGTTTTAACAATTTTACCACTATTCATATAAATTACAGTATTTCCCATTTTAGCTATAGCTGGATTGTGGGTAACTATTATTATTGTTGTTTTCTCTTCTTTATTAATTTTTTGAAGTTCATTTAAAATTATCTTTCCAATTTCTTCATCTAATGCTCCCGTTGGTTCATCGCAAAAAATGGCATCTGGTTTCTTTATTAACGATCTTGCAATGGCGACTCTTTGCATTTGGCCGCCTGATAATTGGTATGGGTATTTGTGCTGATGTTCCTCTAATCCCACTTTTTTTATTACATTATTTAAATCGGCATCATTTTGATGTGTTTTTCCAAGTTCAATGTTTTCTCTTCCGGTGAGACTTGGCAGGAGGTTATAGCTTTGAAAAACAAATCCCAAAGAATTATACCTATATTTTAAAAGTTCGTTTTCACTCATTTTTGATAAGCTTTCGCTTCGATAAAATGCTTCACCATTCGTTAGAGTGTCTAAGCCTGATAAAATGTTTAAAAGTGTTGATTTCCCCGAGCCAGAAGGTCCTAGTATAACAACTACTTCACCCGCTTCGATTTTTAGATCAACATTATCTAGGGCGTTAACATCAAACCCATATGATTTTTTTGCTTTTTTCAATTCGTATATAATAGCCATTTTTTTCACCTCACTCTAGAGTTTCTTCTTCCTCTTCAATCCATTCATCCATGTATGTTATAACTATAGTTTCATCTAATAATGTATATATGTCTGTCCCTGGATCTATATTTTGAGAAATTATTTGCAATGATTTTTCTTTGTCGTAGTTTTCATCCTCAGTACCAATTACTATTTGTAGCCAGTTCAAGTTGTATTTTTCTTTTAATTTTAAGTATTCTGAAACTGATGCACCTACTAAATTTGGAAATTCACATCCGCTAATTCCTGGTGCTGATAAACAATCACCCGCAGGTTCTTCAATTATTACTTGCTCTCTCTCTTTAGCGACGTTTATTGTTATTCTGCTGACGTACTCAAAATCAACTCCTGCACTTGGAAATTGACTAACAATTTGTCCAACTTGATATTGGCCGCTGTTTTCAACGTAGTTTATTTCGAATGGTTTCCCATTAACTTGAGCATAATTTTCAAATTGTTCAATAGTATATGTCGCAAAGCTTGGAAGAAGTTTAATTTTGTTTTCGTTATAATTACCTCGACCAATTGTTTTTTCTTCATAGGGCTCATTCACATTGAATGAAAATTCTTTGTATAGTGCAGATTCTTTTATTCCAAGATTTATTTTCATCATTTCCACTACATCGTTAATACTTCCTTGGTAAGGAATGAAATTATATAAGTTGCTTCTTGTTCCTTGGTTGTTTATTTGACTATAATCAACTATATATTGGTCATAGCCACTTAAAAATAGTTTTTTAATTGTGATTGCATCTTCTACTTCATTGCCCTTTGAATATAATATAACATCTTTAAAAATATTATAAAAAGCAAGTATTTCATTAGTTTGCATGTCTGTTTCCATTGTGTTTGATATTTTATCTAACAAATCATAAATAGTGTTAATGTTTCTTATTTTTTGAAATTCATTAAGTAGTGCTTTTAGAACTAACTGTTGATTTTCACCACGAACAAAATCATTTGTTGCATTTGTTCCATAACCACATTTCAAAGTGTTGTTTTTTCTGTTTCTTGTTAATGCTAATGCTTGTTCACCGTTTAGTTTTTGAAGACCTTCCATGACAAATATTGTATCGTCTCCAAACTGTCCTTTACTATTTTGTTCACAAAAACTATAAGGAACTTCTACCTCTATTCCGCCGACTGCATCAACAATATCAACGACTCCTTTAAAGTTCATTTTAACTGTGTAATCTACTTCTATATCAAAAAAGTTTTCGACTGTCTGTCTAACACAGTCCTCACCGTACCAAGCGGAATGAGTAACTTTGTTTTTTCTCTGACCTGAAAAACAAGCTATCGGCATGTAAGTATCTCTTGGTATGCTAAGCATTGTTGCATTAAGTGTTTGGGGGTTGAAAGTTATTAACATTAAAGCATCTCCGTTGAAGGAACTTCCTTTAATGTTTTCGCTTCTAGAATCTACTCCAATTAATAAAAATGTTATTGGTTCATTTACATTTGATCTTCTTTTTTCTCTTTCGATAGTTACGGTTTTTTCTTCCGTGTGAATTATTCTAATATTTTTTAACGTTTCTTCAAATTCTTCTATTTCCGAAAAGAAAATTTGAAAATTTGATGGCAGGAAAGCGTATGTTATTTCCTCATCTTGGAGTTTTCTGATTATTTCAAAGTAATCATCAATATATACGATTTCATTTTCTAAATTCCTCTCGCTAACTACTTCAATTGGCATTTCAAATCCATCAACACTATTATTGTTTGAATAAATTCCAATTTCTCCGCTTGATAATTTATCAATACTATCTGAATCACTTTTAATAGTTACTAGTGATGTTGAATAAGTAATTTCATTTGTTGAAATTCCTCCTATTGAATTATACACTTTGTTTAAACTGTAGCCCAATGTTCCTACTAGCACTATATGAAACAAACTCATCACAAAAACGATTATAAATGCTTTAAACTTTCCTTTTAAGAGCGCTTTTATTGAAAAAGAAAATAATGAGGCCAGAATAATTAGAAGACCTACTGAAAGAGCAAATCTAATTATATTCTCCATATTTTCCCATAAAGAAATAGCAGCAATTGCGTACAACGTTGCTACTATAGATAAAATATATGTTATCAAAATTGTTATTAATTTTGGTTTATTTCGAGCTATTCTTTTTGCAAATTTCATTTCACACTCACCTATTCCACATTAATAATTATAACATATTTAATACAATTAAATAAACTCTAATTTTTGATATATTCGATTGTTTCTTCTTGAGCGTAAATTTCAATTTTTAGATATGGTATATATAGTTTATCGTCCTTTAAGTTATCAATAAAGCTGTCACTGTATTTTTTAAATTCTCCTAAACTTCTAAACCTTATTCTTGAAAACCCATCTTGTTTTACATCAAACAAATCAGCGTATTTTTCATCGTAATAAAACTTAATCATAACTTCATCTTTTGGTATAGTTGGATCGATTATAAATTCATGATCAAAAAAGGTTGAATTAACGTCAAAATCTTTTTTTTCTACGTATATAACTTCTTCTGTTAATTCTCCGTAACTTTCTTGCGTAATTTTAAGTCCTAATGCCCAATCAATTGTAGTTATTATACCAACTAATACAATAATAAATATTGCCAGTAGTGGCCATGAACTTACTTTTCTATTATTAAGAAGTGCTGTTATAGAATTTATTACAAATATTACAAATATTAAAGCTCCTGTGATTAATAAAATTGGTCCTGCTATAAAAACTCCTTTTATGGCAAGATATATTGTAAATGCAAGCGCTGTTACAAGACCCAGTCCTGTCATGGCAAGTGGAAATACAATACAAATTATTATTAAAACTTTTAACGCTGTGTATAATGCATTATTTTTTTCTGTTGGTTCTGCTTTAATTTTGTTTTTTGTTACTTTTTCTGATTTTTGAGAAACTTCTTTTTTTCCTTTTTTCTTGTTTTCTTGTTTGTTTGTAAACAAGTATTCTCTAAATGCATAAAATATAATTAAAATTACTGTTAGTACATATGATATTTCAACAACTAGTATCCAAAGGTATTTAATAAATCTAAGAGGAAATATGCTTGATGCAAATATACTCTCTCCTAATTCAGATATTAATGAAAACGGTAATCTTAGTATGTTTAGTATTATTAAAAGCACAAATATTTTCAATATTATTTCGAAAATATTTTCAATTGTCATTTCAGTATCGCCACTTTTAATTTCATCTGATAGCTTTGAAAACTGTTCTCCCATCCAAGATGCTGCTTTTTTTATTCCTCTATCTAAACTTTCTTTTCCTTGCTCAAATGTTTCTGAATTTTTGTTGTAATCGGGGTTTACTTTGTAGGCCTTTAAAATTTCTTTGGCCAACTCATCAACACTTCCAAAGTCTTCAATTGCCTCAGCCTCGCTTTTACCATTTTGAATCTTTTCATCAATAATACTTGCTTGTTCATCAATTATGTCTTTTTTTTCTTCGTCATTTAGAATTTTTAATTTTTTTTCTAATTGTTTTAAAAATTGTTCTCTATTCATTGATGTCACTCTCCTTTATAAATTTTTTGATTGATGATGAAAATTCTTCCCATTCTTTTTTTAATTCTTTTGCTCTTTTTTTGCCCAAGCTAGTTATTTTATAATATTTTCTAGAGGGGCCTTCTTTTGATTCTACCAAATAGGTATCGAAATACTTTTCATTGGTTAATCTTTTTAGCAGTGGATATACGGTTCCATCTTTAACGCTAACTGCTTTTGAAATTTCTTCTACCAGTTCATATCCATACATATCTTTTTTGCTTAGAATTAATAGGGCGATAAGTTCTAAAACTCCTTTTTTAAATTGCGTATTCATATATCACCTCACTAACATAGTACACCAACTACCTTGCATTGTCAAGTAGTGAATTTAAAAAAAAGATTAATATCTTTTCTTTAAGACTTTTTCGTGCTCAACTTCTTTATTTAAGTCATTAAGTCTTTTTAATTTTTCATTTGTATCTTCTATCTTTGGCTGTTCAACTGTTTTATTTTCCTCTGGTTCTGCAATTGTTTTTTCATCTTCAACTTTATTTTTAGTTGCTCTTCTTTTTCGGATTGCATATATTTCTTCGAATTGAAAGAAATATGCTCCCGCTGATATAACATTTATTATAGGTATTAAAAATTTTATATCATTAAAAATCTTTTCTGCAATTGATTTTTTTCTTTCTTCTAATCCAGAGCTTTTTAATCTTTCGCTTACTACTTTTTCTCCTAATTCATAAACCAAGATTGAAATAATTGAAGTTGCTATATATACATTA
>SKGW01000068.1 GCA_007117285.1 Bacilli bacterium | reverse complement strand
ACTTTTTCATCTTCGATTTCTGAAAGCGATCCATCTTCTTCAAGTTTGCAAAAAAGGCTGTCGGTCATCTTATCTTTTGATAAAAGGTAAACATACTCATCTGCATCTATTGTTGCCATTGCAATAACAACATATTTTTTATAGTTATCTAGTGTTACAATTTCTCCTGTTTGAATCATGTAGCTTCCTCCTCTTTATAATTAGCAGTATTCATTTTTTTTAATATGTTTTCTGCCTCAAGGTGAAGTGTTTCTTTTGAAAATAGTTTTGTTAAAAGGATGTTTGATGCCAAATTAATCGCCGATGCTACTGTGTCGAGATTTTTTTCGTTTGATTCAAAAACTTTATCGGAATATGTTGCTTTTAACTTGTTTTTAATTACTAAAATTGAATTATCTTTTGTTATTCTTTGAGCAACTGCTGCGTTTAGAATAAGCCACCCAATTGTCATTCTGTCTTTTATAAGTTGTTGGTTTTCTAAACTTGCATCACGATCTCTTTGAATAACTCTAAGTTGTTTTTGCTTTATTTCAGAAGAGGAATCACTTGTATTTTCATCTGCTTTTAAAAAGGTTAATTCTTCTTTTATTTCTTGCGGACCGGATGGAACCGTTGGTTGTTCTTTCGGAACTTTTGATTCTTCTTTTAATAAGTCATGATTAAATTGATTCTCACTTTGTTCTGGAGTTTTTTCTTCTCGCGTGAATTGAGGATTTTCTTCAATTGTTTCGCTATAGTTCTCGGGCATTGTGAAAAATGTTCTCCTATCATCATGAACGACTGAACCTTCATGTGTTTTGTTCTGGTTGTTAATTTCTTCATTAATTATGTCAGTTAAATTTTCTTCTTTCATTTTAAACGCCCACCCCTTTCTGTTTGTTCATTATCTATCGAAACTTGATTGTTTTTTATTTTGTTTGTGTATACTTCGAACAATTCGCTAACCATCGTTATAACTTCCGTTACTTCGATTGCGCTATATGGGTGATCCGAGTTTAACACCGAGCTTATTAAGTTTTCTTTTTCTGCTTCTAATTCACCGACTGATTTTAATCTAGGAAATATTGAAACGTCTCCTCTTTCATCAATTTTAATGTCTGTCATTATTTTGTATGTATATGGGATGGTGTTCTTTTTTAAAATTATTTCAAGATTTTTATGTTTTTTCATATTTGGTGGAATTGTTTCTCTTTCAATCTCAACAAGTGTGTTTACAAGTTGATTAGCTACTTTGTAATTTCTCATATTAAAGGTCAGATCAATCAAAACTTTATATTGTTCCATTAATTCATCAAGCCTTGTTTTCTGGTTAATCTTTGGTTCTATTTTTTCTTCTTTCACTTCTTTTGGATTTTTCATTTCTGGAAAATTTAATTTTGCTTTGTTTTCAAAATTTTCTATATAATCTCTCGTTTTTGATTCGGCTTCTCCAATATAAAATTTTTCTAGATTTAGTCCAGCTGCTTCTGTTTCTAAATGTAGGTTCGTTTTGAACGTGTTTTTGTAGTCCTCGTTTGATTTATAAAGAAATTTTGATAAGGTTTGAGCTATTTGCTTAAAGTCTTCGTTGGTGAAAATTAAGTCAACCGGATTTTCTAATATTCTAACTCCGTAATTTTTGTATTCAACATTATCTATATTAAGGAATTCCTCTATTTTGTTTGAAAGTTCTTTTTTTATTGTTGTGCTTATCGTTTTTTTATCAATGATTCTTTCTGATATTCCTTCAGTTTTTTTTGTTAATATATCCGTTGCTTTTACTAATAAATAATCTCGTATTTTAATGTTTTCCGAATCTGTTTTTATTTCCAGATCAATGTTTTTTAGCATCCAGTTCTTCGTTGTTGATGTTACTGCTTCATCTATTATTTTCATTCTGCTTGGAAAAAAGTCGTTTTCTTTTGAAGTTTGACTATAGCCCATAACTCCGGCAACTGTTGCTGAAAGAATGGGTGCTCGTTTTAGGCTTTGAACTATTTTATCGTCTGAATTTACGATGTTTTTTATTGCTTCTAGATTTTTAGTTAAATTTTTATCATCAGACATGATTGTTAACTTGTTTTCATAAACAGGATTTTTGTTGATTTTTAAAATGTAGTCTGAATTTAAATTTTTCGATTCTTCCATAAATTTAGCGCAAAGTTCTAGTGCATTTTCATTATCTAAATTGAAGTATAGATTATGAACTGTTTCTATTTCCTTGCTGAATGGCTTTGATATTTGGTTCGATTTTAAAATTATTTGTTCTGGATTTGTTATTTTTTTAAACATTTTAAAATTATTGTAAAATGTTTGATCTTTATATAGTTCTTTAATTGCAGATAGATCGTATCTTTCTGGCATTCCCATTACCAATCTTTTTAAGTGTTCGACTTCTTCTTTGTTTTCCACTTCGGAAATATTGACTTTCAATATTCCTTCTTTCCACACTGAAAAAACTTTCAATATTAGTTCATCAAAGTTTTCAACAGTTTTTTCTTCTTTATATGAATTGACAAACCCTTCTTCTAATGGGTATTTATCAATCATCGTTGATATTGTTTGATAATTTAAGGGGTGTTTTAGTGATGAAAAAAAGTTATTATTGCTATCCATTGATTCCCTCCTCTATTATCTTTCTTTATTTTACCAAATTTAAGTTCTCTTAACAACTACTTTGTTACTTTGTTTTGTTTTTGTTTTCATCTTCTTTGTCGTCCTTAAGCTCATATATTTTGTTTTTTAGTTGTTGATATTTTTCTATTTCCTTCCTTTGATCTTCTTTGATTTCTTTGTTTTTTTGTTCTTCTTGTTCTACTTTAACTTGTTTTGCTGTAATGTTTTTTTTGATTTTTCTATATGTGTTTTCTGAAAGAGAGATTTCTTTCATTGCAAAAAGCAAATTTAAAACTGGAATTAGTACAATTATTAACTTTTTTGCTTTTTCGGAATTGGTAAATTTTTCGTTTTTTTCAATGTGTTTTTCTTCTTTTAATCTTTCTTCTATTAATCTGTGATTTGTGTTCAAAGCAATCGCCGATGTTGCAACTGACAGTGAATATAGTGCAAATAAATCCATTTTTTCATCTCCTTATTATTATTTTATCATATATAAAAAAAACTCCACACGGAGTTTTTGTTTCTTTTTGGTACAGGAGATGGGACTTGAACCCACAAGATATTTCTATCAAAGGTGTTTGAGACCTTCGCGTCTACCGTTCCGCCACTCCTGCATGAGAGAATTATATCATAATTCTTCTTCTTTTTCATTAATTTTTTGGGAAAATAATTCTATTTCATCTTTTGAATCTATGTTCTCTAGTGGTGGAAGTTGATTGAGAGTCTGTATACCTAGTGCATCTAGGAACTTTGAGGTTGTTTGGTATATGATTGGCCTTCCTGGCGCTTCTGTTCTACCCGCATCACTAATTAACTCTCTAAGAACTAATTGTCTAATTATGTGAGCGCTTGAAACTCCTCTCACCTCATCTATTTCAGATCTTGTTATTGGTTGATTATATGCAATAATAGCAAGTACTTCTAGCGTAGTTTGTGTTAGCGGTTTTGAAATGTCACTTTCAACTAATTTTTCATATGTTTTTTCATGTTCTTTTTTTGTTATGAATTTAACTATATCTCCAAAAATTTGAGGCTTTATTCCTCGGTTTTCATTTTCGCAATCTTTTTGAAGATTTTGGATTTCTTCGTTTAATTTTTCTTCGGTTGTTTCAAGTATAACAGACAGTTCTTTTATTGAAATGCCTTCATCTCCGCTTAGAAACAGTATTCCTTCTAATTTTGCCAACATTTAAGCATTCCTCCTAACTAAAACTATATCTCCGTTATTATCTTGATCAATTTTTATTACTTTTTTTCTAGTCATATCCAAAATTGCTAAAAAGGTTACAATAACAAGTGGTCGATTTTGTTTTTCAAATAAGTGAAAAAAATTAATTTTGCCTGTTTTTTTTAATATATCGATTATCTCTTCTGTTCGTCTAGATATTGAATATTCTTTTGTAGTTACTCTTCCTTCTAAAGGTGATTCGTCTTGCTTTCTTTTTAAAAATTTTTTGAATGCAATTATGAGATCTTCCTCTGTTATTTTTTCTTCATAGTCATTTTCTTTTTTATATTGACTGATATCGCTTGGTGGTTTTGAAAAGTAGTGACTTCTTTCTAGGTTTAAATCTTTGAACTTATCGGTAATTTCTTTATATAGTTTATATTCGACAACTCGATTAATGAATTCTTGCTCTTCTTGTTCATCTTCTTCAGTGTAATTTGGAAGAAGCTTCAGTCCTTTTATTTTTAAAAGTTCCGCTGCCAAAACAAGATAATCACCAGAAACATTTAAATTGATTTTTTCCATTTTTTCAAGTTCTTTTAAATACTCCTCTGTTATTAAGGAAATATTTATATTATATATATCTAAGTTATTTTTTTTTTTTT
>SKGW01000010.1 GCA_007117285.1 Bacilli bacterium | reverse complement strand
TAAGTTCTCCGCCATCCAACATTGAGTTCCTATTTTAGTTACAGCATATGTTTTACTATCTCTTTTATCAAAAATATGTGTAAATTCCTCACCTTCAATTAAGCATGGTGTTGCATTTGCTCCTATGTTTGGTAAATCATAAATATATGTTATATCTTCTGTATCAGGTAATCCTCCTCCACCAGCTAATTCCTCAGCTATTGTTACATCTCTAGTTCTCACCGAAACGTTACCATGCGGGTCAGTTGCGGTATATATTAATGAGTAATTACCTGGAACACATTCAACAGTTCCCTCAATTGAAAGATTAACAGTTCCACTATTATCGGAAGTTGTTACACCCTCCTCAAGCCAGTCATAAGTAGAACATTGCTCAACTGTTATGCTACTTGTACTAAAAGCAATGCTTGGCGGAATTGTATCTACTAAGTTAACTTTTCTTACAATTGACTTTTCAAAGCTATTATAATTTATTTTATATTCTACTAAATATTCTCTTAGAATGTTTGTATCAATTTCAGATATAACCTCGCTATTAACTGTTATAATTGTATCTACATTATTACCCTCTATTAAATTTCCATTTTTATCAATTAATTTTATTGCTTCTTCATTCGCCCAATTATGTGTAAAATAATTAAGTTGTACAGTGTCATCTAAAGCACCCATCAAAACTATCATTGGTGTTTCTGCATCATAAAAAGTTCCAGTGGTTCCTGAATTCTTAATAACTTTATATTCGAAAAAATTATTGTTTCTGTGAACTTCAACTAAAGTATCATCTGGAAAGATTTCATCATTCAAAGGATTTACAATATCACCCTCTAAAACTCCAGACATTCTAAGTGTGTATAAAAACACTGTTGTCGTTTCTTTGTCTTTTTTTGGAAGAAAATTTAAATTGTCAGAAACCCATATTTCAGCTGCTGATTCAATACTACTCGCCTGTGCTTCATAAAGTTTTTCTTTTGATGATTCCATCACTCTTCCTATTGTCGGAACTACAATTAAAATTATAAATGCAATTATAAGTATGACTCCCAACATTTCAAGCAATGTAAAACCTTTCACTCTGTTTTTAATTCGTTTGGAAATTTTAATTACTGTTTCTTTCATAAAATTCTCCTTTAGGTTTATTATATTAATTAGATTATATCATATTCATTAAAAAAAACATATAATTTTACTTATGTGTTTTTAACTTATTATCTAACTTTTCAATTAGCTCATCAATTTTGTCGGGATCCTTTAATTTAACACCACTAGCATATAAATGACCACCGCCACCAAATTCACTAGCAACATCATTTATAATTGGTCCTCTTGATCTAATTGAAACTCTAATTTGTTCATTTTGTTTATCTTCAGACAATATAACCCAAACATAAACACCTTCAATAAAGTTAAAATTATTTATCATATTGCCCGCCGTTGCAGGATCAACTTTAAATTCTTTAAGCTTATCTTCAGTTATGTAGATGTGCGCTAAACCATTTTCTGTTATTTCAAAATTACTTGCTATATAGCCCTGAAACTTCATTTCAGCAAGTGGTCTTTTATAAAGGTTAGCATATAACGTTGGTAACTTTAAATTAGTTGCGTCAATTAAATCTGCTGTTATTCTAAAAATGTTAGACGAATCATTAGTAAATAAGAATCTGTTTGAATCTGAAACAAGACCTAAAAATAACTTTTCAGCAATTTCAGTTGTTATTTCCAACTTTGTCTGAAGAATTAAAGATGCTATCATTTCTGCCGTACTACACGCTCTTTCATCCACCCATACAAAATCACAAAATTCTTCCTCAACTGGATGGTGATCAATTTTTATTTTTTCAGCAAAAAGTTCTAATTTAGCTCCATCTACTCTTCTAGCATCAGGAACATCGACTACAATAAGTAGTGCGCCCTTCATTTCCTCATCACTAATTCTATCTAACGATCCCAAATAATTAAATCTAGCTGTAGATGCACCAACTGCATAGACCCTCTTTTCTGGAAAAGTTAACTTAATAGAATCACGAAGCGCAATTTGTGAAGAAAGAGCATCTGGATCTGGTCCAATATGTCTTGCAACAACAACTGTTTCATATTTTTTGATTTTTCTAAATATTTTTTTTATCTCGTTCATTTTCATCACTTTCTATTTTATTAATTTATATGTTTCTTTAACAATCATCAATTCTTCATCAGTTGGTATAATAAATGCTTTTACTTTTGAATTGGATGTTGTTATTTCTTTTTCTTCACCTCTTGTATTATTAGCATCTTCATCTATCTCAATTCCTAAAATATGTAATGAAGATAAGATATCTTTTCTAACTAAAGCAGAATTTTCACCAATTCCTGCTGAAAAAATAATTGCATCTGCTCCTTCTAATAAAACATAATACTTTGCAATATATCCAGCAATTGCTTTAACAAATTTGTTGTGAGCTAAAATTGCTCTTTCGTTTCCTTTTTCAACTGCTTCTTCAATATCTCTTGAATCACTGCTAAAACCACTTAAACCAAGTAAACCACTTTTTTTATTTAAATCATTCATTACTTCAGAAAAAGTTTTTTCTGTTTTTTCCATTACATGTTCAATAATTGTAGCATCAATATCGCCACTTCTAGTGCCCATTATAATACCAGCATTAGGTGTAAAACCCATTGTTGTATCAATACATTTGCCATCTTTTACAGCACTTAAACTTCCGCCATTACCTAGATGACAAATAATTACTTTTTCAAGATTAAGTTCACTTGCTCTTTTAGCTAAGTATTTATGACTCGTTCCGTGGAAACCATATTTTCTTATTTTTAAATCTGTATACCACTCATATGGAACCGCATATAGAAATTCTTCTTTATCAATTGTTTGATGAAAAGCTGTATCAAAAACAGCTACCATCAAAGCATTTGGAATTGCTTTTTTAAAAGCTTTGATTCCTGATATATTAGCTGGATTGTGAAGTGGTGCCAAAGCCGAAAACTCCTCAACATCAGATAATACTTCATCAGTAATAATAACTGAATCAGAATATTTATCAGCTCCATGAACAACTCTATGTCCAACTGCTTCTATTTCATTTAAATCAGAAACAACTTTTTTTTCCATTAATTCATCAATTAAAATATTAACCGCTTCTTCATGATTGTTAATTTCAATGTTTTTTTTAACTTTTTCGTCTGTTTTAAAAGTATATAAACTTCCTTCAATTCCAATTCGCTCAAAAATACCGGAAGCAATTACTCTTTCTTCTGGCATTTGATAAACTTGAAACTTTAATGAGGAACTTCCTGCATTTACTGATAATATTTTCATTGTTCACCAGTTCTTTTCTTCATATGTGGGAATAAAATAACTTCTCTGATTGTTTCACTACCAGTTAAAAGCATTACTAATCTATCGATTCCCATTCCCATTCCACCTGCTGGTGGCATACCGTATTCAAGCGCCTCGACATAGTCCATATCCATCTCAGTTGCCTCTTCGTTTCCAAGTTCACGTTCTTTTAATTGATTTTCAAATCTTTCAAATTGATCGATTGGATCATTTAATTCAGTGAAGGCGTTTGCATATTCGTTTCCGCAAATAAATAATTCAAATCTTTCTGTAAATCTTTCATCCGCTGATTTCTTAGCAAGCGGACTTATCTCAATTGGATGTCCGTGTATAAAAGTTGGTTCAACAATTTTTTCCTCAACGTATTTTTCAAAAAATTCATTTATTATATGTCCATAACTAAAGTGCTTTTCAACTTCAATATTATGTTCTTTTGCTAGTTTAACAGCATCTTCAAATGACATATTATCAAAAAAGTTAATTCCAGTTTCTTCTTTAACTGCATCAACCATATGAATTCTTTTAAAAGGCGCTTTTAGTGAAAACTCATGTCCTTTATAAGTAACATCATAAGTACCAATTGACTCTTTTGCAACACGGTCAATTATTCCTTCTGTTAAATCCATCATTCCGTTTATATCACTATATGCTTTATAAACTTCAATTGTTGTAAATTCGGGATTGTGTGTTTTGTCCATTCCTTCATTTCTAAAAAGTCTTCCTATTTCATAAACAGCATCCATTCCACCAACTAATAATCTTTTTAGTGGTAATTCAGTTGCAATACGAAGATACATATCAATACCTAATGTATTATGTTTTGTAACGAATGGTCTTGCTGCTGCTCCACCAGAAATTGTTTCTAAGATAGGTGTTTCAACTTCTGTATAGCCCATCCCATCTAAATAATGTTGAATTGCTCTTATTATTTTAGGTCTTAAAAAAGCAATTTCACGAGCTTTATCGTTCATAATCAAATCAACATATCTTCTTCTGAAACGTTCTTCAACATCACTCAAACCGTGATACTTTTCTGGTAGTGGTCTTATACTTTTAACTAAGTGAATGTATTTAGTTGCTTTTATGCTTAGTTCTCCAACATTTGTTTTAAAAATTGTTCCTTCAATTCCAACGATATCACCTAAGTCAGCATCTAAAAATAATTCATATTCTTCTTCCATAACATGATCTTCTCTTACATATATTTGAATTTGACCAAATTTATCTTGAATGTGCATAAATCCGGCCTTGCCCTTACCTCTTTTAGTCATAATTCTTCCAGCAAGAATAAATTTTTCTTCATTATTTTCTAATTCTTCTTTTGAAAAACTATCATATTTTTCTTTTAAGCTTTTTGAATCGGCATTAATATCAAAACGATGACCAAAAGGATCTATACCTTTTTTTTCGATTTCTTTTACTTTTTCTCTTCTAACTAATTCTTGTTCGGTAAATCTTCTCATACTACACCTCTTCTACTATAACTTCTGATTTACTCCAAAGGTCTTGTAAACCTTTGCTGTCCTCATTTAATAATACCATAAAACCGCTCTTTATTACTATAACTATTTGGAATATTGCTAGAACCCCAACAAGAGCAAAATAAGGTTTTGGATCCAAAATAAATACTGTTGATAATGAAATTATCGAAAATAACAATCCATTAACAACTGCATTTCTTATAAATAATTGATGGATTTTTATTTTTTCTTTGAATTTCAAACCAGTCAATGCTTGGCCAATTGTTTTTTTATTGAAAAAAGGAATTATGATGAAAACTAAAATTAATATACTAATATTAACTAAACTATTGTTTAGTGTTTCAATTTCTTGTTCATGATTTTCGACAATAATTGTATCAATATATTCTGATGCTGTAATTTCTTCTCTAATTAACATATCACTATACTCAGATATGTTTGGACTTTCTGGTATTTCAAATCCTGTTGCTATATTCATCAATATTATCAACAAACTAACTATTAATGTATCTATTAAAAATGCAAGTGCTCTTTTATATACTAGTTTCTTCATTGATTATCACCCTAAATCTTTCTAATAATTTTTTCACTTCTTTTGCTTCGCTTATTTTATTTATTTCTAAAAATAATTCTTTTGTTCCTGGTATTTTTTTTAAATAACTTAAACCAAATTGTCGCATTTCTAATACTGCCACTTTTTCCGGTTTTATTTCTAGCAAATAATTTAAATGTTTTTCAAACATATCTACTTTTTCTAAATCAGTTATTTTTTCTGGTTCAATTCCCATTTCTAAAAATTCAATGCATTCTTTAACTAACCAAGGATTCCCCATTAGACCTCTTCCAATCATAACGGCATCACAATTTGTTTCATCAATCATTTTTTTTGCATCATAACAAGTTTTTATATCCCCATTACCAATTACCGGAATGGAAACACTTTGTTTTACTTTTTTAATAATATCCCAATCAGCTTTTCCACTATAGCCCTGCTTTCTCGTTCTTCCGTGAACTGTTATTGCACTTGCGCCAGCTTTCTCACATATCTTTGCAATAATAACCGCATTAATGCTTTTTTCATCCCAACCACTTCTTATTTTAACTGTTACCGGAATTGGAACTGATTCAACTACTGCTTTAACAATTTCAAAAACTTTTTTTTCATCTTTTAAAAGTGCACTTCCAGCCTGACTTTTAACAGCAACTTTAGGAACGGGACAGCCCATATTAATATCAATTATATCGGGTTTCATAGTTTCATAAATATATTTTGCTGCATAAACAAAGGACTCTAAATCGCTTCCAAATATTTGTTGAGCGATTGGTCTTTCTTCTTCTGTCATATAAAGCATATCAATTGTTTTTTTACTTCCATAATAAATTGCTTTGTCACTGACCATTTCTGCAAATATAAGTCCAGCACCCATTTCTTTTATAATTCTTCTGTAGGCTGAATTTGAAATACCAGCCATTGGTGCCATAACAATTTTATTTTTTATTTCAATATTTCCTATTTTAAACATAATATCACCTACAGTAATTCGTTTTTTTTATTAAATTCTGAAATAATTTCAATGTTTTCAACTGCTTCTTCGACTAACTTTTCTATTTCTAATACTTTTTCGTATTCAACACATATTTCTAATTTAGGTTTTATAATTGGTGATTTGGCCAAAAATATTGTACAACAGTCCTCAAATGGTTCAATACTTATATCGTGAGTTTTTATTTTTTGTGCCATGTCAATTATTTCGAGTTTATCTAAACATGAAACTGGTCTTATTACTGGTGATTTTACAACCTCGTTTATTACCATCATACTATCTAGTGTTTGACTTGCGACTTGACCAATACTCTCACCGTTTATAATAACTTTGGCCTTTTGTCTTTTCATGATTTTTTCCGCTATTCGATACATCATTCTACGCATAATTGTTATATTATAACTAATTGGTACTTTTTTGTAAATTTCTTCTTGAATATTTGTAAAAGGTACTACAATTAGTTTTACTCTTCCTGAGTATTGATTTAAAACATTAGTTAAATTAATTACTTTATTTTTTGCTTGAACACTCGTATGGGGTGGTGAATCAAAATAAAGACAAATTACATCGATTCCTTTTCTCATAGCAAGATACCCTGCTACTGGGGAATCTAGGCCGCCACTGAGCATTAAAATACCTTTCCCTTGAACTCCAACTGGGTATCCACCCATTCCTCTAATTTCATTAGTATAGACGAATGTTCCTTCTTCTCTTATTTCAATATTTAATAAAATATCAGGTTTTTTTACATCAACTTTAAAATCAGTGTTTCTTAAAATTAGTCCCCCTAGTATATCATTAAATTCCATTGTTCTAATTTCAAAACGTTTATCAGCTCTTTTAACTTTAACTTTGAAAGTTTTACCTACTGATTCGCTCATAACTTCTAAAGCTATTTTTTTTATATCATCGACATCGTTAGTTGTTTTGTAACAAACAGTGATTCCGTGTATTCCAGAAACTTTTTTCAATTTTTCTACAACAACATCAATTTCATCTGTTTCAATGTACATTCTAACTCGATCACTTATTATTTTTATATCTTCTTTAATTAATTCTTTTATATTTTTTCTAAGAAGCGAAATAAATATCTTGCGATTGCCCTTCTTAGTTGTTAATTCTCCAAATTTAATTAATATTAATTTTTTCATGTTGCACTTCCCTACTAAAAAAAGAAAATCTCATAGATTGTTAATCATAAGAGATTTATGCTTTTGTATTAACTCTTTCTTCATAAAACTGTAGTAATTTTTCATATATTCCGGCTTCCATTTTATTCAACGAATTGATAGTTAATTCTAATGATTTTTCATATTCGCCTCGATAAAATAAAACTTCAGAGTATGAAAGATTTTTTTCTGTATCTTTGTCACTAGAGCGATATCTGTTTCCATAAACAATCGCCATTTCGGCAAACATTGCTATTTTAATCATCTCTTTATTTGTATTATAAAATTTTAAAACCAAATCTCTGGCTGTATCTACTCTTGTGTTTAAAACGCTAATTGTGATTGGAACTTTTCCAAGTTCTTTAACAACTTCTTTGATTGCATCTGTTGCCTCATTTAATTCAACAAAATATGATTTTGGAATTAGGGGCAGGTTATAGTCTCTTATTTTTAATCTAGAGTCCTTCAATATTGCTCGCACTTCATCTAATTGTTGTCTTGCTCTCACTTCGTCTTCTTTCATATTACCAATTGACTTAAGTGTATTATCTATTTTATTTTCTAATTCCTTTAATTTTTTAGTTAAACCACTTATCTCAGTAATTAGTTTAGAATAAGCGAATGTGTTGTTTTTAGTATGATCAAGTAATGTTTTAAAATCGTCATTTAGTTTGTCTAATTCTTTTTTTACACCATTTAAGACATCAATATCTGATGTTGATAAATCATAAACGTTTTTCAATTCATTTATTTGTGAAAAGATATCTTTGACAAGTCCATTTAATTTTTTTAGACTTCCTTCAAATTGATTTTTGGTCTCTTCATAACTTGCTCTATTTTTCTTTTCTTTTTCAAAATCATTGAATAGTGAGTCAAAGTATTCCATCAAAACGTTAAGTTCAAATAGACTATCTTCTAAGTTTAAAACTTTGAGTCTGTCCATTATGTCATCAACTTTTTTAGAGGCCTCTTTAATGTTGTATTCAACATTTAAGTAGTCCAAAGGATATCCACTTGCAACAAGTTCTTCATATGTTTTTTGAACTGAAGCTATTTTTTTATCTAATAAATTAGTTGCTGTCATCACAATTAATGGAATTTCTTCAACGACAACTTCCATATGAGTTAACATTTCATTAATTGATTTAATTACTTGTGTAACTTCAGTATATTCATTTTGTTCCATTAGTTGTTCAAATTGTTCAAATCTTGATGAAATATTTTCAAATTGTAATTTAACGTATGGAGATATACTTCCGTATTCTGATTTTTCATTATCATATTTACGAAACAAATTACGATATTTTTCTTTTAGTTTTGTTATTATTGCTCTGTTTTTTTCTTCACTAGTTGTAATTTCTAATATTTCGCTTAATAAATTATCAGAATAAGTTCTAGCTTTATATACTTCTATTTCTAGTTTTGCTAGTTTATGAATTGAGCTTTTGTGATCAACTCTTTGAACTGAATATTCAGCTTCAATTATCATATCAGTAAGTTTTGGAATTTCTTCTTTTTTTAATTTATCCAATCTTGAGGTCCAGTCATTATACATAATCTCTAACTTTTCATTTTTCAAAAAAGATTCGATTTTGCTTAATTCTGGAGATATTGGTGAACAATCAATTTGATTTTTATCATATTCTAATTGATCGATATAAGTTTTAAGCTTTTTTTTCTTGTTGTTGTTTATTAATAGTATTGAACTTATAAGCACTATTAAAAAACCTACTACTAAACCAATGATTTTCAAAGTCATGCTATCCATTCATATCACCTAGTATAATTTTATCATATTTAACTTTTTTTTGCATTATTATTTTTGAGGATTCGGTAACTTTTTGCGCCATTATTTTTTTCGACATGTTCAAGATTTTTCAAGATTTCTAGTTGTTTGTTTAAAAATTCTTTACTTGAAATTTTTGAAACGAGCATAAAATTTTCGTCTTCATTGATTTTAAAATGTTTCGGCTTGGAAATATCCATTAAATAATCTTTGTTTAAAATATCAAAAAAGTCTTTTTTTGTTTCGTTAATTTCTGAAGTAAGCTTGAAAATTGTGCTTTGATATTGATTCATTAAATGATTGAATTTTTGTTTTTCAGTGAAATCACTGTTCATGATATATGCCTTGTCAATATCATCAATATCAGAAAATTTATCGATTACTTCGCCTTTTTTTTCTAAAAATTCAACTGAATTTAAAACTTCTCCTAAATTGTGTTTTTCAATTATGATAGAGGCCTGGAGGTTAAGCTCTTTTCTCTTATAGTCGTAATAGTCCTCATTAATTGAATTTTGGTTTTTTCTCATTTCTAAAATATCTTTTGAATGATTAACATATTCTAATTTAATCATGTTTTCGATTTCCGCTATTTTAATTTGATGATGATATTTTTCTATGTCCAAATTTTCTTTTTCTGTTTTTCTCATATTTATTAAGGAACGCAATTTTTTTTCTTCTAGTTTTTTTATGGTTTCTTTTCTCTCAGGAAACATTAAATTAAGTTCTTTTTTATATATTATTCGCTCAACTTCGCTGTATTCATTAAGGTGTTTATCATAATGATGTTTAAAGTTTTTATCGAAACTAGTCAATGAATTATATCTTCTCATGTTTAGAGCATGCATGTCTCTTTCGGAATATAATTTTAACATGTTTAGTTCAAATTCTGTTTTTCTAATAAACGAATTATCTGATTTTAATTTTTTTAAACTATCAATTGTTTTTAGTTTCTTTTCGCTCTTTATTTCATAATAATGCTTATTTAAAAATTCTTTGCTAGAAAAAACAGATGATTGAATTACCGGGTGACAGTCTTCTATTTTTACATCTTCAGGAATTAAATCATTCCAGTTAGCAACATTTTCTTTGGCAAAATCTAAACATAAGTAATTACATACATTTAGTATTTTCAATGTTTCTGGTGACTTTTCAATATTATGAATATATTGTGCTTTTTCTCTAAGTGCTGAAAAAAAGTACATGTATACATCCGATAAATGAATGTATGCAAAAGCTGGATTTTCTACTTCTTCCATGACTTTAATTATATCTTCGTAAACTTTTCCCCTTAATGTGTCAATAAAATTCATTTGATCTGTTGCACTGCCAAGTTCCCAATCGCTCATCATAGCATTAAAAAGATTATTACTTATTTTTGCAATTGACGGTTCAAATAAATTTTGTCCTGCAAATGTTTCTTCGTAGATGTAGTTTGCTACATCTTCTCCATTGTATTCAAATTCTTCCATGTTTACCTCCCTGATTTAAAAAATATGGTACCACATCTATCTTTGAAAATAAAGCGAATTGACTTTTTTTACTATATATGATAAATTTTTACTATATTAATTTGATATTGATTAGCAAAAGTAGTTTTTAAATTAGAAAAAAGAGAAGTAATGGTTGGTGCAAATTACTCGATAATTAAAAATGAAATACATGTTATAAATCAAATCGTAAATTGGCGTTAACAATGAAAGTGCATAAATCATTATGAATTAAGGTGGTACCGCGATTATTCGTCCTTAAATTGTAATGTTTTTTTTTTGAAGGAGGAAATTATGAAATTATTTGAAGATTTAAAATGGCGAGGTTTGGTGGATAATATCACCAGTCCAGAATTAGAGGAAAAATTAAACGAAGATTCGATTACTTTTTACATTGGAACAGATCCGTCTGCTGACAGTTTGCATATTGGGCATTTTTCATCATTATTAGTAGCAAAGAGACTTAAGCTTGGAGGTCACAATCCAATTATATTAGTTGGTGGTGCAACTGGTTTGATTGGTGATCCTAAACCAAACACTGAAAGACCAATGATTGCAAAAGAAACTCTTGAGTATAATTATAAGAAAATGTCTAAACAAATTGATGATTTATTTGGTTTTGATATTGTTAATAACTATGATTGGTCAAAGGATATTAATTTTATTGATTATTTAAGAGATTATGGTAAGTTTTTTCCTGTTCCTTATATGCTTGCTAAAGATACTGTTAAAAGTAGATTAGAAGTTGGAATTACTTATACTGAATTTTCTTATATGATTATGCAAGCTCTAGATTTTCTTTGGCTTTTAGAAAATAAAAATTGTACTCTTCAAATTGGTGGTAGTGACCAATGGGGGAATATTACAGCTGGTGTTGAACTTATTAGAAAAAAGTTGGGCAAAGATTCATACGGTATGACAATGCCCTTAATTACTAAAGCCGATGGAACTAAGTTTGGAAAAAGTGAATCTGGAACTGTTTGGCTTGATAAGAAGAAAACTTCACCTTATGAGATGTACCAGTTTTTGCTTAACACAGAAGATGTTAAAGTTATTGAGTATTTAAAAAAATTAACTCTTTTATCTAAGGATGAAATTGAAAAAGAAGAAATTTCTTTGAAAAATGAACCTCATAAAAGAAGTGCTCAAAATAAACTAGCAGAAACTGTTGTTGAATTTTTACATGGTAGTGATGAACTTGAGAAAGCAAAAAAAATAATCGAATGCCTATTTCAAAATAAAATTAATGAATTATCTAAAGATGAAATTTTAATTGGTTTTAGTGGTGTTCCAAGTTTTGAGTTTAATAAAAACGATTCTCTACTAGATACTCTAGTTAGTTCTGAAATTGCTAGTAGTAAAAGAGAAGCCAGAGAATTTATTCAAAATGGAAGTATTACTGTTAATGGTGAAAAAGTTACTGATTTAGAAGCAATAAATAATAGCTTAATCATTCATGGTGAAATTATGATTATACGAAAAGGAAAGAAAAACTATTATATAGGTAAGTTAATTTAAAAAGATTGCATTAGCAATCCTTTTTTTATGGACATGTGCCCCAAACTGGTTGTCTGCCTGCCTTGGGATCCCATGCTGTTGTTCCTGTGTCGAAACCTGTTGGTTTGCTACCAATAGGCGTGACACACCAACTACTTAAATCTTGATTGAAAGCACTTGCTCCGTTAAACATAGAGACCATAGCACTCACATTTGAAGTGTCCCACTCACTTATATCTTGGTTAAATGCACTTGCATTTTGAAACATGTATGTCATTGAAACCACGCTTGACGTATTCCAGCCACCTATATCTTGATTAAAGGAGCTTGCTCCATAAAACATTCCCGACATTGATGTAGTTACATTTGATGTATTCCAACTACTTATATCCTGATTAAATGAACTTGCTCCGCTAAACATGGATGACATTGTTTCTACATTTGATGTGTTCCAATTTCCTATATTTTGGTTGAACGCGGTTGCACCAAAAAACATGTGTGTCATGGAGTCTACTCGAGAAGTGTCCCAGCCACTTATATCATGATTAAAAGAAGTCGCCCTATCAAACATATATGACATATTAGTTATATTAGAACTGGCTTCATCAAAAAAATCAATTGCAGAAAAAGATTCAATTTCAGTCATGGAAAACATAAAGCTAGACGAAGTCAATCCAAAACTTATAGGTATTGGCGTTTTTATGTCTGTTAATAGTCTTTGAGTTCCGCACGGAGTGAAATTAAAACCACAAAAAACTACTCGTGTTGCTGTTCCGGTTATTGAAACGTCATATGAACCAGCAGAGGCATATTGGTGATTTATAAATTGTGCGCCCGTATAATTATAAGTATTATTACTTCCATCGCCCCAGTCAATGGTTATGTTTGCGTCTTCAACACCGAAGGTGAATATTTCATCGCTCACTGTTGTTGTAACTTCAAAAATCCAAGGTCCATCGTAAGGCAATGGAGGTTCGTAAGCAATCGCTTCTTTTAAATTTCCCTCCAAGTCAGTTTCAATGTAATAGTCTCCATTATTAAGCGCTACTTCTACTTTGCAAGCAGCATCGACATTTACGTTTCCACCTTCAGGCACTTCCCCTTTAAAATCTAAAGGTGATGTTTCTACAGGCTCGACACTTTGGACACCGTTTTCGAAAGTATAGATAACATCATATTCCATTCCATCACTTTGCCTCATCAAACATTCACTCTCGGCAATTTTCACTAAACTTCTAACGCTGTTTTCAAATGTGCTTTTTCTAACTTGTTTTATAACGTTTGTCACAATCGGCATTACGATTAAGAATATAATGGCCAGTATAACAATTACAGCTAGTAATTCAATTAAAGTAAATCCTTTTTTCATGCTAATTTATTCCTCCTCTATTGTCCAAATTGTAGCACATATAAAAAGAGCAGCACAACCCTTGTACTGCTCTTTTTAAAAATCTTATTTGTTGTAGAATTCAACAACTAATGCGATATCAATTTCAGAATTTAATTCACTTCTCTCAGGATATCTAACATAAGTTCCTTCCATCTTTTGTGGATCGAAAGTAACAAATTCAACTCTATTACTTCTCTCTTCTAAAGATGTTAAGATTGGTGTCAGATTATGAGATTTTTCTCTAATTCCTACTACATCTCCAGGTGTAACCTGGTATGATGGAATATCAACTTTTTTACCGTTTACTAAAATGTGTCCATGATTTACTAATTGTCTAGCACCTTGTCTAGTTCTAGCATATCCTAGGCGATAAACTAAATTATCAAGTCTGCTCTCTAATGTTTTTAAGAAATTTTCTCCTAAAACGCCTTTCATTTTCTTAGCTCTTTCAAAAGTTCTCTTAAATTGTTTTTCGCTAATTCCATACATGAATCTAACTTTTTGCTTCTCTTTTAATTGAATAGCAAAGTTAGAAGGCTTTTTAGATCTTTTTCCACCATGTTGTCCTGGAACATTAGGCTTTCTCATTAATTCTTTTCCTGTTTCTAAAACAGAAAATCCCAATCTTCTAGATTTACGGTATACAGGTCCTGTATATCTTGACATTATTTTCCCTCCTTCTGCAAGAATCGAGGTCATTCATAAAACTAAAGGGTGTTTATCCAAATATTTTCGCTTCGCAGCATAGTTACAAAATAACCCACAAATGGTAATAAACACGTTTTAATTTCTGAAATAACGCTGCTTGATGTCATGCATTACCAATTATAGTATATATAACCAAAATAGTCAATTAAAATAACAAAAAAAGCTACATTACATAGCTATTCTTTTAACATGTTCATTTTCATGATATATGTTTGTATCAGTTCTAAGTCTTTTAACATACTTCACGAATTCAATCATAGCAATTAATTCAAAAAGTCTGCCTGGCTGTTTATGTTTTATATTTCTACCATATAAAATCTTTCCACAGTCATCACAAATGTCAGCTGCTGAGCCATCATCTAAAATATATTTATGAACTGGAACACCTTTACTACATACATCACAAACCATAATTCATCCCCCAATTAATTTTAGTTGTTTATGTCTTCTATAATTTTTTCAATCTTGTTTCCGTATTCAATCGATTCATCATAAATAAACCTAATATCCGGAATTTTTCGTAAATCAACTCTATCAAATAATTGACTTCTCACAAACCCCTTAGCGTTTAGTAATGATTTCATTATATCATCTTTTTTTTCATTATTCAAGACTGTAACGTAAACCTTACTTAAACTTAAATCATTGGTTGTATCAACATCAGTTACAGTAACAAACTTAATGCTTTTATCATCAACTTCATTAGCTAGTATCATACTGATTTCTCTTTTTAAATTTGTATTTATTCTTTCAATTTTAAGACTCATAATCTCACCTACTTTTTAATTTCTACCATTTCGTATACTTCAATTAAATCATTTTCTTTAATATCGTTATATCCTTCAATTGTAATTCCACATTCAAAGCCCTTTTTAACTTCTTTAACTTGATCTTTTTCTCTTTGAATAGATTTTACTTCACCTTCGTATATAACAATTCCATCTCTAATAATACGACAAGATCCATTGCTTTTAACAACGCCTTCAATAATATAAGAACCGGCAATTACTCCAACTTTAGAAAATTTAAATAATTGTCTAACCTCAGCAGTTCCTAAAATTTTCTCTTCAAATTCAGGATCCAACATCCCCTTCATAGCTGCTTCAATTTCTTCAACAGCCTTATAAATGATATTATGAAATCTAATATCAACATTATTTTCTCTCGCCAAAGTTTTAATTTCATTATTTGGTCGAACATTAAAGCCAATAACAATTGCACCAGATGCCTTAGCTAAAATAACATCACTTTCAGTTATAGCTCCAACAGAACTTCTTAAAACTTTAATATGAACGCCTTCAACTTCAATTTTTTCTAAAACTGACTTAACAGCTTCAGCGCTACCTTGAACATCAGCCTTCACCAAAACATTAATTTCCTTTTTACCCTCTTTAATCTTAGAGAAAACATCATCAAGAGTAATGGCTGTTTGTGGCTCGCACATGTTGTCTTTACACTTAATTTTTCTCTCTTGCCAGATGCTTCTTGCTTCTTTTTCTTTTTCAAAAGCCATAAACTTATCTCCAGATGCTGGAGTTTCATTCAAACCTGTAATTGCAACCGGCATTGAAGGTCCTGCTTCAACTAT
>SKGW01000067.1 GCA_007117285.1 Bacilli bacterium | reverse complement strand
CAATATAATAAAATTAAAAAAAATATTAATAATGGAATTTTTGATGAACATATTTATAGGGTGTTAAATGGCTTTATTATTTCAGACTTGAATTTTGATTATTATGTTGAAAATCACTCTTTAATAGAAAGTGAAATAGATGCTAATGAAAACGCTTTTCAAATATTTCTAGATAAAATTGAAAAACCTATTTTTAGAGTTTTTGAAAATAAAAAAAGTTTAATTTTATCTAAAAAAAATATAGAAGCAGAAAAAAGAAATTCAAAAGATTATCAGAATGTTAATGACATTTTAAAATATTATTCTGCTGAAGATATTAGATCACCGCTTTTGAATACTTTTACAGTTATGGAATATGATGCTTTCAAAAACAAATCAATTAATGAACTTGTTGTTATTCAAAAAGAAATGGAAGAAATGCTTTTGGAAAATTACAGTAACAATGACATTCTTTTACAAAACCATCTTAAAAGTAGCAATGATTTCTTTGAATATTTTATTTTTAAAAAAATAACTAATTTAAATAATGAAGAGAAAGAAGAATTTGCTAACAACATTGATAAAACTGCTGCTAGAAAAATAAGAAACATTTTTGATAATCGCCTGCCCAACTTAAAAGAAGATCAAATTATGGTACAAAAAAAGCGAACTTAATCGCTAGTAGTTGATTCAACTACTTTTTTTATTTGTTCTTTTGCATTTTCAACTGTTTCCATATCAGGTTCCATTACGTATCTTCTTAGTTTTGAAGATGTGTATGTAAATTCGTTTCTATCAAAACCGTCTAAGTTGGCTGATTCAATTGCCCAGTTTCCCCCATCATCTAATTGCATTTTAATTAAATCTGTTATAGTTTTTCTTGGCATGTTTGTTTCAAATGAACCATCTAGTGCGGCTAAAATTGAATTATATCTTGTTAAAGTGGTTGGGCTGGAAATTTTCTTAATTATTGAAGTTATGATTTCTTGTTGGTTCTCTCCTCTTGCACGATCACCACCAGGAAGGCTTTTTCGCTCCCTTACAAATGAAAGAGCTCGCTCGCCATTTAGACTATTCATTCCTTGTTTATAATAATATCCATCTTGTGATGTAAATGAGTATTTTGAATTAACATCAATTCCGCCTAATGCTTCAACTATTTTTATTACTGAATTAAAATTAAGTTTTGAATAGTAATGAATGTCAATATCTAGGAGATCTTCGATTGTTTTAATTGACATGTCAACACCATAAATACCAGCGTGTGTTAGTTTATCTTTATATCCTGTTGTTCCGTGTAATTGTACGTAATAGTCCCTAGGTATATTTGTTATTAAAATGTCTTTTGTTTTTGGATTAATTGTTAAAACTATATTAACATCACTTCTTGTTGATGATGATATTTTTCCAAAGGTGTCAATTCCACTTAAATATACGTTGAAAGATTCTTTTGTTGGATCAACTTCTTTTAAGTCAACTGAAGATAAAATTCTTATTTCAAATTCATATATTATATGTGTTCTATTTTCAAACTCCTCATCAATATCTACAATTATTTCATGAAAGCTTTTTTCAAGTACAAATGCATCAATATTTTCATTATAAAGTTCTGTTGTTAATTCATCTATATCATGTGAAAAGTCGTATTTTAAATTCATTTTTTCTTCTAAATGTTTGACTGCTTTTTCAACACCATCTGAACCGCTGAAAAATACTAGTGTATCTTTTATATCTTCAATTTTTAATTCGTTGTTAAGTGCTACTACATAGTATGTTTCAGTCACGTGTTTACTAGGCATTAAATTACCTAAAAAACTAAATGTACTTATTCCATAGTAAAGTGAAATAGCTGAGAAGCTTATTATTGATATAGATATAACTGTTAAAATTGTTTTTGTTATTAATTTTGTTTTCGGTCTTAATAATAATGCTGAAATAATTAAATTTACAAATGTTATTGATAGTGTTAGCACCAATAAATGTTTGCTTGGAAGAATATCTAAAACTGAAACAAAAATAACTAATGCTAGTGTCATTAGCATTAGAAAAACAGGAACAATTTTTTTTGGTTTTCTTTTTTCTTTTTTCATTTTATCACCCGAATAAAATTAATTGTATCATAAAAAAACTAAAAAACATATTATTTTTTAGTTTTGATTTACAAGTTGTTTTGAGTACTTCTCAACACTCCATATACCATCAGTTATTGAGAGTGATACTTCTCCATCTGAGTAAACAGTTAATGTTCCTTTGCTTGGTTTGTATTTTTTAAATTCAAGTGGTTCAACATCGCCTGGATATACTGATTGACTTCCATCTTCGTGGAATACATATGTTACATCAATATATATTTTATCAACCATACCTCTTAAAAAGTAAGCGTCTTCGGCAGCGGAAATCAAATCCCAAGCACCATCGACAACATCTTCTTTTTTTTCTTTTAAGATCATTTCTAAAACAAAGTAAGTTGATAAAAATATTAGTGCTGTAAAAATAATTATTAGTTCGATTAATTTAACTAAAATAATTCCTCTTTGATTTAAATTCATAGTAGCGCCCCCTTTGCTCTTTGAATTTATAGTTGTTTATACTAACAGTAAAGGTTTATTTTGTCAATTAAAAACTCACTTTCGTGAGTTATTTTTTTCTATTCATTAAAACTAGTGCCGTTCCAACAACAATTACGTTAGCTCCAGCTGTATATAATGATATCTTTTGGGAATAATCATCATTTTTTCGATATACGTTTTCTGCTTCATAATTACTCCTACATCTAGACTCGGCCTCATCGTCTGTTAATTCTTGATCTTCTTTAAACCAACGGCAATTAACTATTTCATATTCCTCATATGTTAGTTTGGGCTCCTCAACGATTAGTTTAATACCACTTGCTATAAATATTGTTACAGCAGCTACTAACCAGAGTAAAAATATTGCATTAGTGATTTTAAAGATTAATTCTTTTTCTTTGTTGAAAATGTTCATTTAATCACCTTCTTTCTATTGTAATTATAGGATACAACTTTAAATAATTTATGTCAATTTTCTTTTTACACTTAAGAATTTGGGTTTCATTTTCCTTGATATTATTTATCATTTAGCATATAATGTAATAAGGTGATAATTATGCTTAGAAGTAAGTTTAAACTTTTAATATTAGTACTTTTTTTAAGTGTTGTTTTCACTTATGGTTTTAGTGTATATTCTAATGAAAAAAATACAATGGTTTCTTATGATGTTAAAAATCAAGAAACTTTAAATTATAAGGAAAATGAAATTTTAATTAAGTTAAATGATGAGACTTTTGAGGATTATTTAGTTGAGAAATATGATGTTAAAATCAACCTTGTTTTTTCTAGTTATAGAAAAGTTATTTTTTCTAATTACGAGATGGAAGAATTGCTTGCAATTTTAAATAAATACAGTGAAATTGATTATGCGGAGCCAAATTATAGTTATGAGTTAAATAGTTATTTGAGTGAGCCCCTTTATTCTGAACAATGGGCGTTTACTAACGTTAGTTATGGAATAAATATTCAGCAATTATGGAGTATCACTTATGGCAAACCTAACGTAGTTGTTGGAGTTGTAGACTCTGGTATTGATTATTTACATCCTGATTTAGAGGCTAATATATGGGTGAATACTTCTGAAACTCCTAATAATGGTGTTGATGATGACGGAAATGGTTTTATCGATGATTATTATGGATGGGATTTTGGAGAGAATAATAATGATCCTATGGATGTTGCTGTTCATGGAACTTTAGTTGCTGGTGTTATTGCTGCTGATTTAAATGGTGAGGGTTTGATGGGTGTTGCTCCTGATATAAAGGTGATGGCGCTTAAGACTGATGATGCTGATGGCGTTATTTATCTAGATAAAATAGTGGAAGCAACCTTATACGGTATTTCAAAAGGTGTTAAGATTTTTAATTATTCATTTGGTTCTGAACACAATTCAAACCTTTTTAGAGATATGCTTCAAAATTCTGATGCTGTTTTTATAACTGCAGCCGGAAACGGAAGTGGCGAACCAGCTACAGGATATAATATAGATCATCAACCTGTCTATCCGGCTAGTTATAATTTTCCAAATATTATTACAGTTGCTGCAATTAGAAGTAATGGAGAACTTGCTGCCTTTTCTAATTATAGTGCCAATTCAGTGCATTTGGCTGCTCCTGGGCAGGAGATTATAACTACTGGTCCAAGTGATTATGGTTTATACTTAACAGCCGATGGAACTTCGTTTGCTGCTCCATATGTTACTGGTGTTGTTGCATTGTTACATGGACTTTATCCAGAAGCAGAATTTTCTGTTATAAAACAGGCCTTGATTGCAAGTGCTAAACCACTCTCTTCTCTTTCTGGTAAAACTGTATCAGGAGGAACATTAGATGCTTATGGTGCTTATTTACATTTAAAAGACTTAATGGAACAGACAGTTCTTCTTGGTGATGTTAATGGTGATGGTGCTGTTACTATTAGTGATTTGGTTTTACTTAGAAGACATTTAGCGGGACTTGAAACAATTCAGCCCCAATATTTAATAAATGCTGATACTAATCAAGATGGAAGCGTCACAATTTCTGATATTGTTAAACTGCGAAGATATCTCGCAGGATTGGAGGGTTTATGAGAAAAATATT
>SKGW01000064.1 GCA_007117285.1 Bacilli bacterium | reverse complement strand
TTAATTTATCCTGCATTGTTAATTTCATAAAAAAACAGCTCCCTTCAGTTGGTTTGAAGAATGTATTTTAATTATACAATCTTTTTTCCAACTTTTGGAAGCCACTTCAATCAAATTATGGCAGGGGCGGAGAGAATCGAACTCCCAACCAAGGTTTTGGAGACCTTCATTATACCATTTAACTACGCCCCTGTAGAACAAACCAATTATAGCATAATCAGTTTGTTTTTTCAATGCTATTCTGGCAAATCAGCTGTTAATTCCACTTTGATTTCAATTATTTTATTATCTCTTTCAACTTCAAGAGTTATTTCATCGCCAATGCTGTTTTTATACAACAAAAATCTAAAATGCGCACTGCCCTTAATAACTTCATCATTCATCTTTAAAATAACATCCATTACTTCAAGTTCTGCCGCCTCAGCATCACTGTCCTCTTGAACCAAAGTAACCAAAACACCATTGTCATATTGCTTTTCTAAATTAATTCTATTTAAAAATAAAGCTTGTCTATCAGAAGCATCAATTAATGAAACTCCTAGGAATGGCCTTTCAACAGTTTCGCCCGTTTCAATAACTTCAACTATCTTCATAGCATTTTCCATTGGAATAGCAAAACCAAGACCCTCAATTGTATCTTGAACAATTTTCATTGAATTAACACCGATAACTTCACCAGAAGAATTAACAAGTGGTCCTCCACTATTTCCCGGATTAATTGCTGCATCCGTTTGTAGTAATTCAAAAAGAATTTTTTGGCCAGATAAAGTTGTTTCAACCAATCTTTCTCGAGCAGATAAAAATCCTCCAGTAACAGTTCCAATATATTGTCTACCCAAAGGTGAGCCAACTGTAAAAACTCTTTCTCCAAGTTCCATATCTTGACTATTTCCTATTTTAGCCACTTGCTTAACAGAATCAACATCTATCTTAAGAACCGCTAAATCCGTAAAAAGATCATAACCAACCAATTCTGCCTCATGTTCAAGACCGTTTGAACAAACAGCTAAAAACGTTTCATTATTTGCAACAACGTGATAGTTTGTAATTATATATCCATTTTCATCATCTGTTTTATAAACAAATCCAGTTCCGCTTCCACTTAAATTTTGTGAACGAAAAGATTCAATTAAAAAAACTGCATCAAAAACTTCATTTACAGCGGGAACAATACTTTCCTCACCGACAAATGTTTTTGTCTCAATTAATTCTTTTTCTATTTTTATTGAGTCAATTGCAACTGTTGCTGAATAAAAACCAATAAAAAAGGTTCCTATTATAGCAAGAGAATAAAGTAACTTTTTCATATAAAAACCTCCTTAATTAATGCTTACTATTTCACGCCAATTATCAGGAAATCCTATTTTGTTTAAAACTTCGTTAGTAGGAACAACTTTTATTTTTCCGTTTAAAATATCAACTTCGTAGCCTATTTCAAAAATTAATTCCTTGAATTCCTCTTCAGTAAGCATTCTTTTCATAATAATTATAATAGCATATAAATCATTTTTCCCATAATTGTATTCATCATCTGTCTTTGGTATATCAAGTATTTGATGAAACTTAGTATCTGGTATTTTTCTTTGTGTTCTATGTTCATACATTATATCTTCATGTGCACATAAATTTCTATAGTTTGAAAGCAAGCTCAAATAAATATTAAGTGTTTCAATGTCGATATTGTAATGATCAGCTATTTCTTGTTGATCTTCTATTTTTAAAATACTATATAGTTCTGCAATTATTCCAAATGAAAGTACTTTAACTAAAATCCACATTGGAATGAATCCGTAGTTATTTAAGTAGTGAACTGTTGCTGTGTGTTGTCTGACATTGTTTTTAACTTGTCTTTTCATTTTGTTAATTACATCGTGAACTTGTTTTATTCTAAAAGGATCACTTGTAAAGTTTTTGGGCTCTAGGTACATTTTTTCCTTAATACCATACTTTTTTGAAAGTGTGTGGCTTATTATTGATTTTACATTGTTTTCAATTATTAAAATAAACTTAAACATTGTATTTCTAACTTTTCTGTCAAACAAAAAAACGGCATAAAGTTCATCAAAAGTTGTTCCTGCGATGAATTTTTTGTTTTTAGTTGATCTCATAAAAAGACGGCGATATCCGCTAATGAAGAAATAGTTTTCTCGCAAAAGTATATGCTTCGTTTTTGGAGCATCATCTATTAATAAACCCTTATCTCTTAAAATTTCAATTTGTTCTTCGACGCTTTTAAAGGTCTTGTTTGTCATATTATCACCTTAAAATATTATATCATAAAAATTAAAAAAACAGTTAGAAATCAACTGTTTTTGTACAGACCATGTATATTGCAATAAGCATATATTTCGTAATTATCAGAAACTTTATCAAACGAAACGATTGGCCAGCTGGTTGGATATAAGCTTTTTCTAAAAACAGTTCCATCAGCAACCATAGCAACCCATTCAATATAATGTCCCTCGATCATTGGGTGAAACACTTCTCCGATTTGAACTTTTATTTTTTCATTTTCTTCTTTAACAACAGGTATGTGTTTTTTAAAAACGTTCTCCTGAGTGTTTACTTCTTGCTTTGTCATTTCTTGACCACAACAAACCATTGGAACACCATTATCATTAATTAATTCAGCTAAATTTCCACAAATATCACATTTGAATATATCCATTTATATCATCCTCCTATTTATATTATAATACATATCTTTCTTTTTTCAAACCTTTACTTTCATTTCAAGCAAAGCATCTCTAAGTTCCATAGCTCTTTCAAAGTCTAAGTTGTCGGCTGCTTTTTTCATCTCTTCTTCTAGATTATTGATTATTTTAATTTCTTCTTCTTTAGTTATTTTGCCCTCAACTTTTTCTAATAATTCATAATTGGAAATGGGATCCCTTATTTCTTTTATTATTGTTGCTGGTGTTATATTGTTTTTAACATTATAATCAACTTGAATTTGTCTTCTTCGATCAGTTTCTTCAATTGCTTGTTTCATAGCATCACTTACTTTATCAGCATAAAGAATTACTTTTCCGTTAATGTTTCTTGCGGCTCTACCAATTGTTTGAATTAAACTGCGCGCACTTCTTAAGAAACCTTGTTTATCTGCATCCATTATTGTTATTAAACTAACCTCGGGTAAATCAAGTCCCTCTCTAAGTAGATTGATTCCAACTAAGATATCGTATTTGCCCAATCTTAAATCTCTAATTATTTTAATTCGCTCTAATGTTTTTATTTCACTATGCATGTATGCCACTTTGTAGTCCGCTTTTTTCAAATAATTTGTTAATTCTTCAGCCATTCTAATTGTTAACGTTGTTATCAATGTTCTTTCATTTACTTTTATCCTTTTATCTATTTCATTCATAATATCATCGATTTGATTTTTTGTTCCTCGAACTTCAACAACTGGATCTATCAGACCTGTTGGTCGAATGATTTGTTCAATAATATAAGGCACTCTTTGCAGTTCATAGTCACCTGGTGTAGCAGATACGTAAACTACTTTATTCATTTTTTTCTCAAACTCTTGAAAGGTCAGCGGTCGATTGTCTAGAGCACTTGGCAATCTGAATCCGTGTTCTACTAAAACTGTTTTTCTTGCACGGTCCCCATTGTACATTCCTCTAACTTGAGGAACTGTTACATGTGATTCATCTATTATAAGTAAGTAATCATCACCAAAGAAGTCCATTAATGTTGCCGGTGTTTCGCCTTCTTTTTTTAAAGCTAAGTGTCTCGCGTAGTTTTCAACACCACTGCAAAAACCTGTTTCTTTTAACATTTCTAAATCATACCTAGTTCGTTCTTTTAGCCTTTGGTGTTCTAATAGTTTATTTTCTGATTTTAACACTTCTAATCTCTCTTCAAGTTCTTCTTCTATATTAGCAATTGCTTTTTTTAATTTTGCTTCACTTGTAACAAAGTGACTTGCCGGGAATATTGTAATATTTTTTTGGCTACTTAAGATTGCTCCTGTTATTGGATCTACCATCGATATTGTTTCAACAACATCACCAAATAAATCAATTCGTACTATTTTACCTCTCTGATTTATCGGTATTATTTCTATTATATCTCCTCTAACTCTAAATGTTCCTCTTTTTAAATCTAAATTATTTCTATCGTAATACATTTCAATAAGTTTTTTTATTATTTCATCTCGATCAATTGTTTCGTTAATTGAAATGGTTAGAGTCTTATTTAAATATTCTTCTACTTCACCTATTCCGTATATACAGGAAACTGATGCAACAACTATAACATCGTCTCCTTTTAATAGTGAAGCTGTTGCTGCATGTCTTAATTCATCTATTTCATCGTTTATTGATGCATCTTTTTCGATATATGTGTCTGATTTTACAACGTAGGCCTCGGGCTGATAGTAATCGTAGTATGAAACAAAATATTCAACCTTGTTATTTGGGAATAATTCTTTGAATTCGGCATATAGCTGTCCTGCAAGCGTTTTGTTGTGAGCAAGAACAAGCGTTTTTTTATTTAGTTTTTGAATGACATGAGCCATTGTATATGTTTTTCCGGTTCCGGTTGCTCCAAGAAGGATTTGTTGGTTTTTTCCATCTGAAAAATTTGAAATTAATTTTTCAATTGCTTTTGGCTGATCACCAGATGGCTTATAATTAGAAACTAATTCAAATTTCATTTAATTCCTCCTTATTTTTCGAAGTCTTTGTACATCATACTCTCTTTTATATCTTTTTGATTTTGGTATTTACCACTTTTATACAATTCATAGTCTCCATC
>SKGW01000041.1 GCA_007117285.1 Bacilli bacterium | reverse complement strand
TAACCTTAGTTAATCCCCAAATCATTAAACCAAGTTGTAAAAACAACAAAGGTGTTAATAAAATAATTAATTGTGTATCATTTTCATTCCTCCTAATTATCATAATTATATCACGAGGAAATTAATAAAACTACTATAGAATATAATGTATTTCAAAAAAAAGATCAGCTATTAAGCTAATCTTTAATCATTACTTCATATCAATGAATTCTTCAGTTACTTCTTCCTTAGTTACACTATGAAAGATACTTATAATTATCCAAGCTATTAAGGCGTAGACGACCATTGCAATCATTGTATTAATTTCTAAGATCATTCCATCTCTTATTTCAATGTTTTCAAAAATATTGATAAAGGGTCTTACGAAAAACGCAGAAATTGAGTATACAAAATCAACAAATACATTTTGTGCATTAGCGCCAAATAATCTTAAAAGTATTCTAATTAACAAAATTGCTAAAATAATACCAGTAATAGTATTGACAATGCTCGGAAATATATCCCCAAAGCCTCTAGGTCTACTTACTTCAGTACTTCTAGTTACTCTTCTCATAAAAAGCACACTCCTTTCTGTACTTATAATTTTAACACCTAATACACATTCTGTCTAATTCATTTAAACAGAAAAAAATATTGATCTTTTAGATTTATACATATAAAAAAACAAAGAAAAATCTTTGTTTTTAGTTTTTGAAGGCTCCGTACTTAGTATGGGGCTTTGTCTTAAGTGGAATAGCCTCTATTTCTCTAGTTTCAGTATTAAAAATCATAAAACCATTTTTATGAACCCCATTTGCAATAGTGGGACCATTAAGCCAAACTAGCTCATTTGGAAGAACATATTTTTCATTAAATTTAATCTTTTTACTTTTTTTCTCTGTAAATATCCGTATTCCAGAAACATGACCATGTCCAGAAAAACTGTATAAGCAATCATTTTCTTTCATGAATTCAAAATGTTCTTTTAACTCACTTGATTTTTTTATCTTACCAACAAAACTAGCTGTAAAATCAGGATAGTTGTAATGAGAAAAAAGAATCTTATAATCCCCATAATCTCTAATTTCATACTCCTTAAGAGAATCAAGATATTTTTCATTCTTATCTGTAAGCATTGGTGATAACTGATTGGCCTCATACAAATAAACCTGACCACCTGTTAACTTTTTCCTTTTAAAATAATCTAGACTATAATAATCATTTGGAAAATTAATATTACCTCGGTAAAAAGGCAGTTTCCCAATAGCATACAAATCATGATTACCTATTAATACAACATCAAATTCCTTCTTCATAATATCTGCTACCTTATTAGCATCACGTGTTTTAAAATGAGAATAAGAAGACACACCAAATCCAACCATATCACCCAAAAATATAAGTTTATCAACCTTTTTTTTCTTCAATATTTTAAGAGTTTTTTCAAGTCTTACAATATCCTCATGTGCATCAGATATAATTCCAATCAACATATTACCATCTCCTATATAATAACCTTTTATTTATAGATTTCTTAGCATCTTTAATCAAGTAGTATTTTCATTCCGCCCAGTCTATTTTATTATATCATGAGTATATTAACAAAGTTACAAGAGTTATTGTGATAATCAAATATTTTAAAGTCAGAGGCTTCAATTAAAAAAAATGCGAAATTAATCACATTTATTTTTGAGGATAACTTAACAAAACTTCTACTAAACCAGTATTAGGACCTTCATATATTCTATAAGATGATATTGTCATACTACTAACACGTGAAGGGTGACTTAGTATTTTAGTTGCGGCCATGCTGTCTTCCGTTTCTGTCCATCCCTCTGACTCCGCCCAAGCAACAAAGATATCTCTTGCTTCGTCAGTCTCAAAATCACCATAGTAATAAAATAAATTATACCCAGTCCTTTGACTTGTTCGATCAAGTTCAAAACCATCAACAACAGGCGCTTCAATTACTACATTATTCGTATCTTCTTTTTGTTCAATCTTTTCATCTTCTTTTGAACCACAACCAACAAATACAAATAACAACGCCACTAAAATAAATATTTTCTTCATCTCTTCCTCCTTATGTTTATAGAATATCAAAAATATGGAGAATAGGCAAATAAATTTATCTTTCAAACCATGCCATAAAATATAAAAAAATAGGTTTTATACTACCTAGTTTTTTAACTGTTTCCATTGCTTCAAAATTATTATAACAAGAATATACAAAATAAAACATTAGTTAAAAAAAAGATTATGGTTTTCATAATCCTAATTTTCTTATCTTGATTTTTTCAATATTCGTAATTATTTACTCCATCTCTCTAGTTTAGGAATTGGCCTAGTAGCAAACCAAGCAAAAATACCATTCATCCCACTTGCTTTCATTTGTTCAATACAGAACTTTTGCATTCTCTCGGCATTATCAATTTCAGGTGGAGTTAAAAAATCACCATCCATATAACACATAGAACAATATTTTTCACTTAAAGTACCATCTTTTTCTGTTCCGCCGCCATTTTTATCTTTTTTCAACGGAAAACCACAACTTTGACAAAACTTATATTTCATAACCTCACTCCTTATAATCCGATTTTATCACAAATAAAAACATCACTCAAATTAACAACTTTTTTCAACTTACATAAAATTGTCACTCCATTTACAAAAAAAAGCGACAATGTCACTTTTTAGTTTGTTTTTCAAAGACTCTCCCATAAAATATTCCAATACCTAAACCAGTTAAATTACTAATAGAACTTAGACCAGAAGTTTGAAACATCATTAAAAATGTCAGCACATTTAGTACAGCTGAAACAAAAACCACTTGTGTTATATTAACACCAAAAATATTTAATTCTGGTCTCAACCAAGCAAGCGTTCCAATAATAGCAAACACAGAAATTGCAGCTCCATTAATCGGATAAGAAAGATAAATAAGTGGTGATAAAAGCAAAATAACAGTTCCACCTACTATACTTGAAATAACATAAATCGTTAAAAATTTTTTGCTCGAAATTATTTTTTCAAGTTCTCTTCCAAAGAAGAAAAGTAAAATCATATTAATAACTAGAAAAAGAAAAGACTCATGAAAAAACATAAAAGTTAAAATTGTCCATGGTGAGAAAATAAATTTACTTAAATCTGGATATAAAGAAAAATAATCAACCATTTTAATCCCTAATGAGAATGCCAAGTAAATCATCGAATTAATAACAATGATTTTAAAATACGTGTACTCAATAAACATATTTCGCATTTTTTCTATATTAAAGCAATTTTTCATAATACCACCTATATGAATTATACTACAGTTTTAAAATAAAACAAAAAAGAGCTTAGTTTTTTCTAAGAACACGCCCTTTTTCATATAAAATTCCTTGTTTTTTAACAGCATTGCCACGATACCTTTCATATGGGTAGTTGGCAAGCAAACCTTTTTCTAAAACAACTAAACTATTATCATCAAAAACATCATTTTCATCCATTCCCATTCTAACTGAATTAATTGAAACATTCACTTCCTTAAGAGCTTCTATTTGGTCATTAACAGCACGCATAATGGCCTTTTTCGCTTCTTCCTTCTTAACAGTTTCTCTTGCCTCAACATTATTAAATAACAAATATTTTTTCCGCTTATTATAATAACACGTTGCCTTAGCAACAATATTTTGATTCTCATCACGAATAAGCAAATTTTGAACAAAAGGATTTATCATTGATTGAATCATAATATCCTCACCAGCACCATTAACCTTAAAACAACACTGAAGGAGATTACCTAGAACTAAATTAATTGGATTATCACCAGCAGACCACTGATAAGTATATCCATTATTAAAATCTCTAGTACAAATCAACTCTTTTTCAATTGTTTTTGAATGCTCATAAACACCTTGAATTCTGTCAAAATCATCTTGATCCAAATTTCTTAAATCATTAACAATTGCCTTTAGCTCCTCATTACCAGATCTTATTTCAAATATAGAATTTTCAAGAAAATATTTAACATCTTTTAATTCGATTTTCTTAATTGAACTTTTCATGTCTTCCATTTCCTTCTTCAAAAACTTTAGCAAGTTAGTACTGACATTTCTTTTTTTCAAAAAATTAAATCTTGTATTTAATTCCTTACCAATTATTTCCTTATATTCTTTCTCAATAAATTTTTTCATTTCAAAATAATCATTATTAATTCTTGCTATCCAATCCGGATTATATCTAAATTCATTATCATTTAAACTTTTAATCAATAACAATGCCTTATTCTTATTAAACCCAGAACTTAAATCAAATTTTTCAAAAACCTCTTTAATATAATCAATATTAAAAACTTCTTCATTAAGCAAAAATTGCTTAACATAATTAACATGCTCATTGTCACCACTAAAAACACCCAGGGAGTAGCACATTTTAAATATATTCTTATTATCCGCCGGTTTTGCTTTTAAAACATTCTTAACATCTTCATAGTGACTAATTCCTTGTCTTATTAAATTAGCGTTTTCTCTACTTGGTGAAACATTTAAAATTATTCCGTCATCAATTCTCCTTAAAATATCATAATCAACATTACCATTTTTAAAAGTAAAAATGTTTTTCCAATCAATTAAATCCCTTGCATCTAAATTGTTTAAAGTTTCATCAATGTTACCGAAAATTGAAGTATCAATTCTTTCAGCATCAAAACCATTAGTAACAGTTAACAATGGTTTATATAAATCATCCAATTCAGATATAATTAAAATACCATTAACAGCTTTAATTCTATCAAATTTATTCACCTCATCAATAAAGTGCTCATATTCTCCGTATTTAATATAATTAATATTATCGCACTTTAAAAAAGCGCTTGTGTGAATATCATCGACCGGATTTTCAAAAATAAGTTCATTCAAGCCACTACAATTTTCAAGTGCCAAAGGTCCTATTCTTTTAAGATTTTTTGGAAAATTAAATTTTTTCATACTGAAACAATTTTGAAATGCGGCAAAACATATCTCCTCAACATCATCTGTAAGTTCAACATCTTTAAGCTTGTAGCAATCTTGAAAAGTCAACGCTTTTATTACCTTAACATTTCCAGAATGAAATTTCTCAATTCCACTTTTTCTAAAAGCTCCCTCATTAATTTGATTAACATCATTTAAAACAATCCTCTTCAAATCAATAAGTTCATCAAAAGCCATATCGCCAATAATAAACAAGCCCTCTGGAACCTCAAAGACACCCTTAACAATGTTTTCACTAGAAGCTCCCGTTAAAACACCGTTTCTAACATTTATTAATAATAGTTTTTTCATTTTTAAATAATTACTTAATAAAGACATAAAATCCTCCTCAAATCATGATTAAACCTTAAAGTATTATACATTATTATAAAAAAAAATCAAAAAAAAAGATTTCAATTAGAAACCTCTTTAAAACTAAGCATCTTTTCTTTTAAAATAAATTAAAGAACCACCAACTAAAACAACAAGTGTTGCAGCAATAATAGCTAAAGTCCTCATGTCTTCTTCATCAACTTCTTCATCCACTTCATCATCATCTTCTAAATCTGTATCAATTCCAATATTATCTTCCCTTTCAGTTGGTTCATTATCTCTAGGAGGCATAACATCAGGTGGATTTATTTCCTCAACATCGGTAATTCTTATTTCATCATCATCGTATTCAATAACATTTCCGTTCTCATCATATTCAACAACAGCTAGTGAATTGGAAATTCCCATAAAAAACAAAACAAATAACAATAATATTTTCTTCATAAACTCATTCCTTCCCTATCTATAATAATATCACTAATTATAAAAAAATCAAAAAAGAAATTTAAAATTGAAATCTCCTTTAATTAAGCATTTTTTCTTTTGAAATAAATTAAAGCCCCACTTGCAACTAAAACAGTTCCACCAATAACAAAATACATCGTATTGTTAGCTTCATCTTCATCTTTATCTTCATCATCAACACTAGTTGTCTCAGCTTCAGTTACAGCCATTATATCCTTGTCAAGCTCATTAGTTTCATCGTTACGAGGAATATACTCAACAGGATCATTAGATGATGTTGGTGTGTCATAATCTTCTTCTTCAATTTCCTCAACATTAGTAATTCTCATCTCATCTTCACCCAAATCATACTCAATAACATTTCCATCTTCATCGTATTCAACAACCGCTAGTGAATTAGAAACTCCCATAAAAAACAAAATAAATAACAATAATATTTTTTTCATAAAACCACCCTTTCCTATATCTATAATAATTATACCACTAATTTTGAAAAAACAATATCTTATTTCCTTAAAGTAATATATCTATAATCATCAAAATAAACAATCTCAAAACTTACCATTTCAGCAATAACTTCAATTGTTTTTTTACTATAAAAAGAAATATGACTTTTATCTCTTATATAATGCCATTTAACAAATTTCTCATCATCATTATGATGAAACAAAGTCATTAAACACAAATATCCATTTTTTTTCAAATGCTTTTTCATTAATTCAAAATAATCAATTGGATTTCTCAAATGCTCAAACACCTCAGTCGAAGTAATAAAGTCATACTTCTTCCCCTCATAAACCTTTTCTCTCTGATAAAAATAATCATAAATATCCATATCAAACCCATAATCACGTTTCATAATCATTGAGAAAACTGGCGAAGGTCCACTTCCAAAATCAAGCCCAAACCCCTTATCAAAAAAAGGAATTATCGCATTATCAATAAACTTCTTAAAATAAGCAACATATTTAATATCATCAATTGAATTATTGTGTCTGTTATAAATACAAAGTTCCTCGTCTTTGCTAATAATATATTTATCATCCTTAAAAATAAATTCACAATAATTACATTTATGATAAATAATTTTACCAGCTAAAATTTCTCTCGTATTAGAGCCACAAATTAAACAATTCACAATCTCACCTACATTTTTTCTAACTTAGTTAAAAAATCCTTACTCTTTAAATAAATTCCCGTATAATCATCATAGTAATAGTTTAGAAAATGCCTAATTTCCTTCTTAACATCATCTTGAATACTAATTCTACTAATTTTTTCTAAATCAACATAATAAAACATACGAATCATCTTTATTGTCTTTTGAGAATACACCTTCTCAGAATCATAACAAGCAGAGCAAACATAACCACCCTTTTTAATCGAAAGAGTTTTAATATTTTCAACCGTTCCACAAACAGTACACTCATTTAAAACAGGTGCCACTCCTAAATAATCCAAATACCTAAGTTCAATAATTAAACTAATAACAAGCGGATCAAAATCTTCATTAATTTTCAAAAGACCTGCAAGAGCAACATCAACTACTTCGCTTAACTGACACTCCTTATAAACCTGTTCAGCTAAATCCAGAATCAAAGCAGCATAACTGATCTTAACAATATCTTTTCTAATTAAAGAAAAAGTATTAATAACATCAACAGACTTTAAAATAGACAACTTGCCCTCTTTATAATAAACATGAAAACAACCATAAGTAAGCTTTTGACTAACACTACAAAGAGGTGACTTAACCGACCGACACCCCTTTGAAATAACACCAACAAGACCTTTTTCAACCGTTAAAAGATTTAAAATCTTACTAGTCTCACCATAATCAGCCTCACTAATAACAATTCCCGTAACCTTCTCAGTCATCTAGTTCCTCAAAGCGATACTTAAAATTAGAATCTGGATACTTTTCCTTGTCAACTAAAGATAAAAAATCACTTAGTTCTCTCACCCAAACATTATTTAAGTCACTATAAACAACTTTTAAAGAAAGATCTTCCGAATCCTTAGCAACACACAAAACACGATAAATACCGCCCTTAAAATGCTTATAACGCTTACCTACAGCTATCTCTCTCATTCACCATACCCCAATTCATTTATTTGTCTTTCCTTTTCACGCCATTTCTTAATAACCTTAACAAAAAGTTCCAAATAAACCTTCTCGCCTAGAAGAACCTCAATTTCTTCCCTGGCCATAATTCCAATCTTCTTAACCATAGATCCTTGTTTACCAATAATAATTTTTTTCAAAGATTCACGATCAACAATAATTAAAACAGTAATAACTTTAGCATTTTTTTTACTTTCAATGCTTTCAACAACACAAGTAACTGAATGCGGAATTTCTTCCTCAGTTAATAGAAAAACTTTTTCACGAACAATTTCACCTATCATAAATTCTTTACTACGATTTGTTACTTGTTCCTTTGGATAATACAAAATTTCATCAGATAAATATTTTTTCAAAGCAGAAATTAAAGAATCAACATTTTCTTTTTTAAGTCCTGAAATTGGAACAATCTCAGCAAATTCATAAATTTTACTATAATAATCAATCTTTTCTAAAATTTCTGATTTCTTCATTTTATCAATTTTATTTAAAACTAAAACAATTGGAATCTTTTTAGAAATTAAAACATCCAAAATCCTAGAATCTCCTCTTCCCATTTCATCATCAGTTGCATCAACTAAAAATAAAGCAGCATCAACATCATTAAGACTGTGGTAAGCTGATTTATTTAGCGTTTCACCTAATTTATGTTTGGGCTTGTGGATACCTGGTGTGTCGACAAAAACAATTTGAACATCTTCCTCATTATAAACACCATGAATACTATGTCTAGTCGTTCCTGGTTTATCCGAAATAATTGCTACTTTAGTATCTAAAATATTATTAATCAAAGTTGACTTACCGACATTAGGACGGCCAACAATCGCTACAAATCCTGATTTCATATTAAATCTTCCTTAGAAAATGGATTCACAATAATATCAGACATCTTATAATTTAAAACATTATCACCAGCAATTAAAATTAAGTCATCATTCATATCAAAAAACTCAACAATTGTTTGTCTACAAATAAAACAAGGAAATGCCGTTTTATCACCATCAACCATTACAGTTAACGATTTAAAATCTCCTTTTTTATATCCAGCACTAATTGCTGAATTAATAGCATTACGCTCAGCACATATAGTTCCACCGTAAGAGGCATTTTCAACATTAACACCATAAAAACTCTTCCCATCATTAGTTACAACTTCAGCTGCAACTCTATAATTAGAGTATGGCGCATAAGCATTTTTTATAATTTCTTTTAACATATTTCCTCCTACATAAACAATTCAAAAATTCTTGGACCAAAAATAATAATTCCACCAATCATTGCAACTGTTGAATAAACTAAAACAGATGCAGATGCAGTGTCTTTTGCTACTTTAGCTAAATCGTGATAATCGGGACTGGCAATATCAGTAACCGCCTCAATTGCTGTATTAATTAATTCAGCTCCTAAAACAAGCCCAATTAAAATTGCAACAATAAGCCACTCCAATAAGTCAATTCCAAAATAAATTCCACCCGTAACTACTATAATAGTAGCAACTAAATGAAGCAACATACTCTGCTCATCACGATACGCCACATAAAGACCATCAAACGAATGCTTAAACGAGCTAAAAAACCTCTTAAAACTTTTTTTCTTAATACTATCTCTCGATTCCATAACTCAACAATACCTCCTCTTGTTTAGTTAACATTTCACTTTCCGATTTCTCATCATCATGAGAAAATCCAAGTAAATGATATATACCATGAACAGTTAAAAATGCAAGTTCCCTTAAAAATGAATGTTCATATAATAAAGCTTGCTCCCTCGCTTTATCTACCGAAATATAAATATCGCCTAAAATTCTGCCCGTTTCAACTTCAAACTTAAAATCCTCAAGCGCAAAACTAATAACATCAGTCTCCTTGTCAAAGCCCCGATACTCTATATTTATTTTTCTAATCTCTTCATTATTTACAAAAATAACATTAAACGAGCTATTTTCCAATTTTTCCTTTTTAACAACAAACTCAACAAACTTAATTATATCATCTAATTCATCAAATTCCTCGCCACTAATATTAAAAATCTCTATATTATCCATGTTTTCTCCTTTTATGAAGTCGACAACCAATTCTATAAATTAAAAATCCCAAAAAAGCTCCAACAACATTTAGTAAAATATCATCAACATCAAATACACGACCAATAAAGTACTGTGTTATTTCAATTGCAGTTGATAATACTATTGCAAGAATAATAACTAAAAAAGGACGTTTAAGATCAAAATAGTAAGTCATATACATTCCATAAGGAATGAACATTACAATATTACCAATAATGTTTCGAAAAAACAACTCGCTACCTATTTCATATCTTAAAATCTCTTTGAAAAAGACTAAATTGTACGTTGACCAATCAACATCATAAAAAGTTACAACGTGAAAGATAATTAAAATATACATTAAAAAAAATAAATTAATTAATTCTCTAAAAAGATTTAATTTTTTTTTATTAACAATTGTATCTGTTATTTTAATCAAAGTTAAAACAACGGCAAAAATAAAAAGCATCGGCCATATTTGCTTTATAACATATGTAAAAGTTTTCAGATACATAAACATCTCTCCTACTAGCATAATTTTACTACTTTTTTGGCTTTTATTCAAACATTTTATGCAAATTAATTTTTTTATATTTCAGTTTCCATGTTATAATTTTATATAGGGTGGTTGCATGAAAAATATTACACTTTTAATAACAAAAATTATTATTTTGTTATCTAGAAAAAAATCTAACATTCCAGCTAAAATAGCACTTAAAGTTTTTCCGAAAATATTAGGCGTTTTTAAGCTTCCAAAAAAAACTATTTTCATTACTGGAACTAACGGTAAAACAACAGTTGCCAAAATATTAAAGGATGTTTATGAAAAAAACAACTTCAAAGTTGCTCATAACATTGGAGAAACTAGCGCCCCTCTAAGTGCGCTGACGTGTTTAATAGCAAATAGTACATTGAGTGGAAAAGTTAAGAGTGATGTTTTAATAGTTAAACTAAATATTAAATCAGTTCATGAGATTTTAAAGTATATAACACCTAATTATTTAGTTGTAACTAATGTTGCAAGAGAAAAAGCAATGACATATGATTTTTTTGAGGCAATTTCGAAAAATCTTAAAAAAACCATTTCCAATGAAACACACTTAATTTTAAATGCCGATGATCCTTTTGTTTATAGTTTAAATAATGGAAATAGTTCATACTTTGGAATTAAAGCAGACGGTGATGTAAATTTTAACTATGATGATAATTTAGATGTTGTTTTCTGTCCAATATGTCAAACTAAACTTACTTACACATCAAATCATTATAATAATATTGGGGACTATTACTGCGAGAGTGAAAGTTTTAAAAGACCAACACCTGAGTTTGAAACAGAATTAGTTAATAATAATTATAAAATAGATAATTTAGAAGCACGTGCAAATTCAATTTATAATGTATACAATGCATCAGCTGCATACATTGTTTTAAAAGCAACCAATACTGATCCTAATGAAATTAAAAACTTTAAATTTGAAGCATTTGAAAAATATCAAAATGAGAAAACATTTTATATACCCTACTCTAAAATAAAAACACCGTTATCTTTTCAACATATACTTGAATTAATATCACAAGAAAAAACACCAGCAACAGTAATTATAGGTTTTAAAAAACCTCCTAACAGTGATACATCATGGCTTTGGGATGTTAACTTTGAATTATTAAACACTGATAATGTAAAAGAAATAATCTGTGTTGGAGCTTATGCAAATGATATCGCAGTTAGATTAAATTATGCTGCTGATAGTGACAAAATAACAGTTGTTGAAAAAGATGTTATGAAGTATATAAATGAGAATGGAACAAAAAATTGCTATTTTCTGACATGCGATTATTACCATAAAAAAGTTAAAAAAGAAGCGCAGGTGATATTATGAAAATAGTTATTGGATATTTATATTATGACTTGTTAAACTTAAATGGTGAAAATGGAAATGTTAAGATACTGGCCAATCAACTTAAAAAACAAGATATTGATGTTGAAATAAGATTAATAACAACAAACAAAATAATAAAGCAAGAAGAAATCGATATGTTTTATATGGGTGGCGGAACTAAACAAAGTCTTCAAGTTGCTCTACAACATATGTTAAAAAATAAAGCTGAACTTAAAAAAGCAATTGAAAATCATAAGTTTTTCTTAGTAACAGGAAATGCTCTAGACTTATTCGGTAAAGCCGGTTTAAACTTTTTTGAATTTGTAACAATTAAAAAACCCATCTATCAAAAGGGAGTTTCGTTTTCACCAAGTATTTTAGCCAGACCTATTGTAGGATTTTTAAATCAAGAAACTAGCATTATTAAATCTAGTCATCCAATTTTTACAAACTCAGAAGAAGGAGTTCATTATAATAATTTTTACGGCATTAAACTTTTTGGACCTCTACTTGCAAATAACTATTTATTTTTAGAATATTTCATAAAACAATTAGTTTTATATAAGGACTCATTCGCATCATTTAAAGCAATTGACTTTAAATATGAAGAAAAAGTTTATAATAATTTTAAGACAAAATAAAAAACGAGAGTAATCTCGTTTTATTTTTCATAAACTTTATCAAAATAGTTTTTAATCTCCTTATGAGAAATCTCCGCATCTTTTCTAGTTTTTTTCCATGGTTCCTCTTCATGCGTTAATTCAATTAACTTTTCTGATTCTATTTGACCATAGCTTGAAACGACAATTTCTATAATCTTATCAAGACTATCCGGTATTGCATCTAAATCTCTTTCAGATATTAATGGCAATCCACCAATTGATTTATACTTTTGATAAATCTCAGTAACGACTGGACCATGTGTCCAAGCCACGATTTTATTATTAAATGCTGGTTTATCAAAAATATGTAAGCTTAGGCCTTGAACATAATACAACAATTTTTGCAATTTCAACGGTGTTATATATTCGTCTTCAAAACCTTCAGCTATTTCGTATTTTTCAGCTACAAGATCATAATGACCATTATATTTTTTAATTATATGTAATGCCACAACTGAAACATCAACAGTTTTGAAATCAGTTTTCAAAAAATCGCATATATTGTAATTGGCAATACTATGCTTTTTAAGAACTTGTAATTCATTTATTGTTTTTAAAAATTGCTGATAAGTATTTTTATCAAAATTGTTTTTGTTTTTTTCTAAAAGCTGAGCCATATTATCAGGATCATCACTTAATCTCATAATTGAATCAACTGACTCTGTTTGAATAGAACCATTTTCAAATCTATTGACGGTTACTTCGCCAACCCCAATAGCCAAAGCATATTCCTTTTGAGTCATACCGTATTTTTTTCTAATACTTTTTACGTCCTGAACAGTCAACAAACCTTTTTCTTTTTTATATAAATCGTAAAGTCTCTCGTCATTTTCTATTTCAATATTTCTATCAAAAATTTCTTCTCCTGTTTCAGAATCAACCATATAACGCTCATCAAATTCAATAGTCATCCCTTTAACATTCGCTACTCTTTTTCTGATTTTTATATTACCTTTCATATAATCCCCTCCTAATTTTCATCTTCATGACATGATATTATTTTAATCTGATTATTTTTTTCTTTTAATTTTACATAAAAAACCACTCCAGGGATTATTTCTTTTTTAAAAACAAATAATTCTTCATTGGGATAATCTCTATCAGCAACCGGTCCTTTAACCAAATCACTAGAATCCAAGTTTAACAAAAAATCTTCCAAATCATAAATGGTAAGTCCGTGTTTCCACCTAGAATTTTGATTTTTAAAAGTCGGAACCATATCATAAGAAGCATTTTCAATCGATTTCCTGGTTTTTTCAATTATTGTTTTGACATCCAATATGCATCACCTAATTGTATTATACCAAAATAAATTAAAACTATCAATTGATAGTTTGTTTTTTTAAAAAAAAGTAGGATTTTAATCTACTTATTTTATTTTATTATTAAATTCCATCTTTTCAGTTAATGTATCGAAATATTGAACAGAGTCCTCTAGACCTTCATATTTGATTCCTTCATTTGAAAACATTTCACCATTAGTGGCTAAATTTAATTTAAAGTTTTCTAATTTTTCTTCATCTAAATCTTCTTTTTTAACAAAACGATCAATAACTTTAAATTGGATATGAGCTAAATTAGATATTTTTGATCTTTGTCTAAATTGATAATTATATTCCATTAGTTCAACAACATCTTCAAATCTTTCTTTCTCTTCAGGTTCAAGATTAAGTTCACCTTTAACAGCATATGCCATTACGTTGTCAAAACCGTAACATTCAGATAATAAAGTAACAATAACTTCTTCGTCAAAAGTACTTGAATCATCAGAGTCATTACCAATTAAATTATTAGTAACAATTGATGAAAGACCTTTTTTAAGAGCATTTGAAGAATTGTTCATTGACTGAGCAATTACATCTCTGATTAAAACATTAGCAACATCAACATCACCCTGTTTCTTTCTTAAATCTTCAGTCCAATGAATAACCTCATCTTTATATCCAAGGTTATTTCCAAGAAGTGCACTTCTTTTTTCAACTTCAACGTTATCTAAATTAGATAAAAGTCTCTCAAAACTAGCGGCCACAAAAGCAAGATGCTCGTGATCTTTAATTTTGGCAGTACATCTACTCAGTAATTGACTTATATTACTTTTAAGTTCAGAACTAAGGTTGCGATTACTCATTGCATAATCATTGCTCATATCATAACCTCCACATATGTCATTTATTATAACATATTTTCACATAAATTAATACTATATTTCGGTAATTTATTACCTTTTTTTAATTACTTACTACGTCCAAAGTGTTCATACACATATTTGGGATTAAAAGAATTCAGCTCATCATCCCTTTGATTATCACAGCAAAAGTCTTTTCTTTTTTTGCATAAATAATAATATTTCATAAGCAAACTTGAAAACTTTTCTTGCATCTCCATAAAAGATTTCTCACTTCTGGCTGCATAATTATACATTCTTTCACCAGAAATAACATTTTCAAAATTTCTTGGATAGTCCTCTTTTTCAAAACCACAAATTAAACACTTACAATTGTACTCAAAACCAGTTGATTCAAGTAAGTACCACAAAGGATGGTTGCAATCATCTGAAAACACATTAGAAAAATCATCACCAAGTATTTTAGATAAAGCATCCAAATCTTTTTTTAAATTAATTTCTTTACTGTCTTTTCTTATCTTCTTGCCCATATGCCCTCCACGTTGCCTAATATTCTACCTCAACCCAATTAAATAATCAAGGGAATATTACAAACTTTTTAGATTCGTAACAATAATCTGAAAACGATCATTTCTTTTTTCAACTTTACCAAAAACTTCAACAATCTCTCCCTCTTTTATATCTAAGTCAGCATAAGTATTTGGGAATACTACTGCTTCCACCATACTGAACTCATCACTTAAATTAGCAAAGGCCATTTGATCGCCATTTTTAGTTTTAATCTCTTTCAACCTATCAACCATTCCAACTATAGTTACATTTTTATCAAAATATTTAGAAATATCATTTAAAGCAACAGTTTTACTACTCTTATACTTAGTAACCGGATGATCCTTTAAATAAAACCCTAAAACTTCATATTCTTTTTTTATAAGTTCATCTAAAGAATACTCATCAAATTTTTCAACAACAGGTTTTAAATTATCATCATCAATATCACTCATTAAATCTCCATAATTAATAAACTTATCAAGATTTTCAATCATTGTTCTTCGATTAAAGCCAAAACAATCCAGTGCACCTGCATAAATTAAATTAACCAAAACTCCCCTATTAACACTTTTGCCATAAATTTTTTTAACAAAATCAAATATATCAAAATAACTTTCTCTATTTTCCAAAATAACTTCTGCTGTATTAACACCAACGCTCTTTATAATAGAAAGCGGCATTATAATTTTATTTTTATCAATCTCATATTTCAAGCTACTTTTTTTAACATCAGGAGCTTTAATAACAAGTCCTCTTTTTTTACATTCAACAATATATTCTCTTGTTTTAACTTCACTGCCCTTAACACTCTCTAGTAGTGCCACCATAAATTCTTTTGGAAAGTGAACTTTTAAATACGCCATTTTATAAGAAATCATTGCATAAGAAACAGAATGAGCTTTATTAAATCCATATTCAGCAAAACGAAGAATTAAACTAAATACTTTATTTGCTAAATCTTCATCGTAATTTTTTTCAACACATCTTTTAACAAAAACATCTTTTTCTTTATTCATTAATTCAATATTTTTTTTACTCATAGCTTTTCTAAGAACATCAGCCTCACCCATTGAATAGCCCGCCATCTTATTAGCAATTTGCATGATTTGTTCTTGGTAAACAATAACACCATAGGTTGGAGCAAGAATTTCTTCTAAATCAGGATGAAAATAATTAATTTTTTCAATTCCTTGTTTTCTTTTAATAAATGTATCAATATTTTTCATTGGTCCCGGACGGTAAAGTGCTATTGCTGCAAATATATCTTCAAATGAATTTGTTTTTAAATTTTGAAGAAACGATATCAT
>SKGW01000079.1 GCA_007117285.1 Bacilli bacterium | reverse complement strand
GCTTTTTCAAAATATTTTTCAAAAAAACAATTTATTATAACAAGTTCCTTTTCCGGAAGTTTTTCTTTGTATTTATCCAAGAAAACCTTTGGAAAATCAGACTTTTTCAATTCTCGAAAACTAAAATCAAAATTCAAATCATAAACAAAAGTTAAAAATAAAAAAATGTGTTCTTGAAGATTTTTTACAAATTCATATTTTATGTTTTCTCCTTTTTCAAACTTTTTTACAATTTCTTTTGACACTTCGCCCTCATTTTCTTTTAATTTAATATCACCTATCGAAAGAAGATAAAAAATATCTATTTTATCAGCATCACGAATAATTTGACAAAAGATTAATGCATCAGAAGTCACATCTCCAATTTCTTTTTTATTGTGATTTATAATGGCCTGCTCAATAATGTGATATTTGCTTTTATCTGAATAGTATTTTTCAATCATTCCTTTTTCAAACAGAAGGTGGGCTCCATAGTCTCCGTGATCCATCAGAGTATCATCCGTACTGTCGTGCCTTTTAACTTGTTCAAAACGCCCAAAATCATGCAAGAGACCTATTATGTAGGCCAGTTCGACGTCATCTTTTGGAAGATTAAGATTTTTAGCAATTTTTTTTGAATAATCAGCAACTCGATAAGAATGATGATGCTTTAAATTTATCATTGGAATTTCATTATCAAAATTTGAAACGAACTTCTCAAAGTTCTCATGTAATTTATCCATATATCCTCCTAGTAGTTTATAATACTTTCAATAACGCCCTTATTAAAGCCATCCATATTATTAATTATCTTATTAAGATCACTCGGATCACTCATGTAAGCATATTCAATTAAATAGGCCTCGGCTGCGATATTGCTTCGATAGTACGGATTTTCATCATAGCGATCATCCCTGCCGTCCACATAAGCACCCGTCATAAGACCTCCTGTTTCCCTAATAACAAAATAATAAGGCGTACTTGTTGATATAGACTCATAAAACGGAGTGTTTTTCTCGTCAAACATTTTTCTGAATTCGTCAATTTGATAGCTTTTGAAATTTCTAACGTAAACACCATTCATAACTTTAGAAAATTGACTAGGGGAATAACTTCCGTTTCCATATTCGACAATATTGTCAGCTAATTTTTTTGCAAAATCCAAATTCAAATTTGGTGCTGCATATATTTCAGTTCCGTAAAACCTTTGCTCAGAAACAATGTTATTAAAATGTAGAGATAAAAATATTTTCGCCTTTGTTTCATATGGCATTCCCACTCTACTATTAAGTCCATATGTTGGTATATTGACCTCATTATCATATCTTGTTAATTTTACTTTATAACCAAGTGCACTTAATTTAACCTCTAAGTCCAACGCATACTTTAAATTAAAATCTTTTTCGGCATAGCCATCAATAACTGGTCCAGTGTCAGATCCGCCATGACCAGGGTCTATTACAATGTCAAAAACATTATTTGGAGTTACACCCTCTACAACTGAGAGGAAAAAAGATTTATCTTTTGAAATAGTTACTATTTTGTTAGACAAACCATCGTTATTAAAAGTATAATATTCAACATCGGCAACATCATTAGCATTAACCAAGGATGCCTTTACAGGTGTATCCGAATGAAAAATTTCAAGAATAACTTGATAAGTACCCGGTGTTATTTCCTCAAGGTTAATGCCTTCGTTTATGTTTTTATTCAATTGGTAATTAATTTTTCCATTTTCAATTTTATATTTTAAAGGAAATGAATACTTAACTTCGCCCTCTAAAACAAGATTAAGATCAATAACGTTTCCACCATCTTCAAATGAACCTTCGATATTGAAACTTTTTCCATAGACATTAAAAAAATCAACATTTACCACTTTCTCATTTTCCTTTAAATAATCAGGAATCTTATCTTCAAAAGAAGAAAAATTTAAAGTTAGCAAAAGAATAATCACTACAATCGATTTAACCATAAACATCACCTTCTATATTAAATTATAACACAAAAAAAGAGTGAATAATCACTCCTATTCAATTGGTATAAGCTTTGTTTTAGATTTAATCTCTTCCTTCGGAAAGTTTATTTTTAATGTTCCGTCTTCAAATTTTGCTTTGATTTCTGATTCTTCAAGGTCTCCTACATAGTAGCTTCTTGACAATTGACTGCAAAAACGCTCTTTTCTAATGTAATTTTTTTTCTCTTCATCATGTTCTTCGCTTTTTTCAGCGCTAATAGTTAAATACCCATTTTCATAGTCAACTTTAACCTCATCCTTTTTGAAACCAGGAACATCAATCTCAATTACGTAATTTCCATCTTTTTCATAAATGTCAGATTTCATTATTTCAGATTTTTTATTATCTAATAACTCATCAAACAAACTTCCAAAGAAAGGATCTCTAGTAATTAAATCCATATATCCCACCTCCAGTTTAAGAATACCACAACTTTTGGCACTTGTCAAGACCGAGTGCTAATTTTTCTTTTTCAATAGTTTTTGGATGTCAGATTTAATTTTTTTAGGAACATAAGCCGGGGCAAAACGCTTAACAACTTTTCCATTGCGATCAACTAAAAATTTAGTAAAGTTCCATTTTATACTGTTATCCAAAAAACCTCGCTTGGAGTTTTGGAGAAAAACAAATAGAGAATGCGCTTTCGGTCCATTTACTTCAATTTTTTGAAACATCGGAAATGTAACACCATAATTTAGTTGACAAAATTCGTTTATTTCATCATTTGATCCTTTGTCCTGTTTGTTAAATTGATTACAAGGGAATCCCAAAACAACAAACCCTTCATCCTTAAATTCTCTGTATAGTTCTTCTAATTCTTTAAATTGCGGCGTAAATCCACAAGTACTTGCCGTATTAACAACCAAAACAACCTTGTCCTTATAATCGCTCATTGGAATACTCTCACCACTCATAGAAACTGCTCTAAAACTATAAAATGTCATAAAATTACCTCCTATTAATTAAATTTAAACTTATATCGAACTTTAACATAACTTAATTACATTATACATTTTAGAATAGCGTTAAGCAAATAAAATTAGCAATTGAAGACCACCACAAATTAGTGTTATAATTCAAGTGAAGGAAGTGTGCACATGATTGAATTTGATAAAAAAGAATATTTGAAAACATTAAAAATTGTCGAAGAAAGCAATCTGAAGACAATATGTTTAGAGGCCAACTGTCCCAATCGTTATGAATGCTTTTCAAGAAAAACAGCAACCGTTTTAATTCTCGGAGACACGTGCACCAGAAACTGCAAATATTGCAACGTTAAAAAAGGAAGGCCGCAAACTATTCCAGATGAATCCGAAAAAATTATTGAATTGATTCAAAAGTTAAACTTAGAATATCTTGTAATAACGCAAGTAACAAGAGATGACTTAGACGATGGTGGCGCAGATCATATATGCAAAATTGTTAAAATTATTTTAAATAAATTCCCAAAAATTAAAATCGAGCTTCTCATATCCGACTTGAACGGAAACTGGGATGCTTTTGAAAAAATTAACAGTCTTGACGTTGATGTTATCAATCACAACATCGAAGTAGTTGAAAGATTATTTCCAAGTTTGAGACCAGAGGGCAATTATAAAAGATCATTAGAATTGTTAAAAAAAATCAACAGTAAAACAACTAAAAAATCTGGAATAATGGTTGGTTTGGGAGAGACTAGAGAAGAATTGATAAAAACTTTTGGTGATTTAAGAAAAGTTAATGTTCAAGTTTTAACGATTGGACAATATTTAAAACCAAATCAGAATTCAGTTGATGTTGAAAAAGTATATTCTGATATTGAATTTGAAGAGTTGAAAAAAATAGCTCTAGAAATGGGATTTGAAAAAGTTGAATCAGGAAAGCTGGTTAGAAGCTCATATAACGCTGGAGACCTTAACAAGATTCGCTTGATTCCAATTATTGAAGATAATGGAGCCATGCAAATGGCGATTGATGAGGCAATCACCATAGCTAGGAGTCAAAACAAAGTTCCAGATACCTTGAGATTTTATATCTTTTCTCCACCAACTATAACAATTGGCTACCAGCAAAAAATAGAAGTTTTTAAAAAAAGAAACTTTCCAATCATAAGAAGATTAAGTGGCGGGACATCAGTTTTGCATAAGGACGATTTAACTTACAGTTTAGTATTGAAAGAAGATAATCTCCCAAACAGCGTTGTAGACGCTTATAAATATTTAAGTTTGGGTCTAATAAATGGTTTTAATTTACTGGGAATTAAAGCGTCTCACAGCAACAAAACAAAAAACAATTACCTAGATGCCTGTTATTTAAATTCAAACCCCTATGATGTAGTAGTTAATGAAAAAAAAATATCCGGTAATGCCCAAACTAGAATTAATGGTGTCGTTTTACAGCACGGAACAATAATTATCACAAATAATCTAAGTGAACTATTTGAGCAGTTAGAAATTAAAGGTGATGATAAAAATATAACTTCAATTGAGGAATGTTTAGGTTATATCCCAGAAATAAGTGAAATCGAGGAAAAAATGATAATTGGATTCGAAGAATTATTTAAAGAAAAAAATATCGTAATAGAAAATGGTGTTTTAACCGATTATGAGAAAGAATTAGCAAAAAAACTTTTTGAACAGAAATATTCTAGTTCAGATTGGAACAGTTTAAAATGAGTGGTAAATCCACTCATTTTTTTAAGAAAATAAATCTATAACATTATCGGCAAACAATCGCAGATAAATATATCCTGATCCAACTACAATAATTGATACACAAATCAAGTGAAAATATATTTCTAAATCTTTTTTTTCTATTTTTATATAATGTTTAAT
>SKGW01000008.1 GCA_007117285.1 Bacilli bacterium | reverse complement strand
TATAAATGTACCCAATGGATGCAATATTAATTGCAAGCGAGGGCATTATAAGAGAAACAAGCGTTACAAATGCCAAACTTACAATTAAGTAAGGAAGCACTGCTAATGAGCTAACTGTCACAAGATTTTCAAATTTAACTTGTTTTTTCAAAATCAGACTTCCAATAAAGTAAACTCCTGCAATACCTATTAAAATCAAAGAGTATCCAACAAAACCTTTGAAAATAATACTAACATAATCTAAATCTTTTAAATTAGAAAAAGCTATTTCATATGTTGTTTCGCCAGTCCAAAGACTATAATTTCTTTCTATTATCGCAAAAATCATCTTGCTCAAAAGAGTTAAAATTGTTCCAATTCCAGCAATAATCCCCATAAGCATAAACGATAGCTTTGGCGAATTTATTTTAGGTATTTCTTCTTCCAAAGTAGTCATTGGTTTCAGAAACACACCTAACAACAACCTTACAAAGTTAACGCTTCCATCTTCTGAAGTTTTCGATTCCGTCTGCGCAGATACATTCTCCACATTGTTATAGTTAACCGGTTCATTCTGAATTGGTTGATTATGGACGGGTACTTCTTCAATTGGAGGTACAACCGTACCCACATTATCATAATCGGTTATTTTAGGTTCATTTGCTTGCTCAAAAACAGGTTCTGCTTTTTTCAAGTTATCACCTTCTAAATCAAATTCAAGCTTTTCATCCTCGGTTTCTTCTTTTTGAAAATCATTTGGCGTTTCATCTAAATCATCAATTATTTCAAAATCCAAATCTTTTTCATCCTTCATAATACACACTCCCTACTATATAACATTATATCAATTATATTTAATATTACAAACTTTTTTTAACAATATCTAAAAATGCTTTTTCAAAAATTTCATCATCAGAATTTTTTCTCTTAGAAATATACTTGCTCCGATTGCCCCTTCTTCTACTCTCCGCCGAAAGATGTCTCTCAAAAAGCAATCTTTCAATATTAAACTCATTAAACACAAGACCGTTTTGGTTTATGACACTAGCACCCTTAGATAAAGCGAGTGAGGCCAGGCCGAAATCTTGAGTGACGACTATATCATTTACCTCAAGATCTTTTAAAATTTTTAAATCTACACTGTCAATCCCTTTATCAACAATTACAACTGAAGAGTATTCACTTTCCAAAACATGTGAGGAATCAATATACATCGTTACTGGAATTGCATACAAAGATGCTATATATTCAATGTTTTTTTTAACGGGACAGGCATCTGCATCAACTAATATTTTCATAATTCCTCCTATCAAAAAAGCGGAAAATCCGCATTATTTTAAAAATTTAAGTTTTTTCAAACCGACTTGTGCCGCAACAACAATTGGATCAAATATCGCTGCAGAAGCCGGATTATAAGCCGTTTCCAAATCAACCAAATCATTAAGCGTCATTTTTTTAGAAATAGCCATTGAAAGTAAATTCAATCTCCCTACAACTTCATTATCGCCAATAATCTGACCACCAACAATTATACCGCTTGAATCAAATATCAACTTAACCGTTATTTTTTCATCTGAAAAATAGCTAGAGCGCACACTTGTTGAATATTTCGAAAATAAAACCTTAATGTTATTTCCATAAGCGTATTTTAGATTTATTCCTACCGCTCCAATATACTTGCTCCCAATTTTAGTTATTGTATTATTTAAAACGCCTCTAAACTCTTCACTGTTCTCCAAAATGTTTTGAGCAACAATTCGTCCCTGTTTAACAGCGACATTACCCATCATGCTCAAAGTTTTTTCACCAGTTACTAAATTAACAGTTTCAACACAATCACCACAAGCGTAAATATTTTTAGAAGAGGTTTTCATAAATTCATCAACAATAATTCCTTTATTTAAAGAAATTTTTGCTTTTTTTGCTAATTCTAAATTTGGAACAAATCCCAAACAAGAAAAAACTTTGTCAAAAACAATTTCTTCATTTTCTGTTTTAATTTTAAAATCACTTATATCGATTATATTAATTTTAGCTCTGAATTCAAAATTAATTTCTTCTTCAATTATCCTAGACATATCTTCATCAAGTAAACCAGGAAGCAAACTACTTTCTCTTTCTAATAAAGTTACTTTTTTACCTTTTAAAAAAAGCGAATTCGCAAGTTCCAAACCAATCATGCCAGCACCAACAATTGCAACATTTTCATAATTAGGCATATTGCCTTTTATACGCGCAGCATCATCAAGTGTCTTTAAAGTTGAACAGTTACTTACTTTAGCAGCACTTCCTGTTGCTAAAACCAAATAATCATATTCAAAATTTTCACCCGTTGATGTTTTAACTTTTTTTTCTTCAATATCAATAACTTCAACACCATTAATTAAGTTTATATTATTTTGGATATAATCTTCTTTTTTGTACACAAAAATACTATCAGAACTTTCTATCTCACCCGATATTAAATATGGTAGCGAGCACGGAGAATATTCTGTATTAAAAGTTTTTTCTAAAATAGTTATCTCAATGTCTTTATCTATTTTTCTAAGTTCAAAAGCAACAGTTGTTCCAGCACTACCGCCACCTATAATGACAACTTTCATAAAAACCTCCTATTTGTTGTAATATTCAATAGCTTCATTACAATTGATTAGTTCATCAATTTCATCTATTTCTACTTTTACAATCCAACTACCATAAGGATCAGAATTTATTAGTGATGGATTTTCAAAGATAGCATCATTGACTTCAATAACTTTTCCGGAAACTGGACTTTTTAAATGTCCAGACCACTTAACAGCTTCCAATGTAATATAAGTATCGCCTATTTTTAATTCATCTCCAACACTAGGGAGCATTGCAAAAACAAATTCTTCAACTTTTTTAGCAGATTTTTCAATAACACCAATTGTAGCTATGTTATTTTCAATTTTAATCCAGGAGTAATCATTATTGTATTTTAAATTTTCCGGAAACATTATAAATCACCTTTTTCTTTTTCAAAACCAACATATTTATCATACACTTTAGCAATAACTATCGATCCTAATATAATACTAGCAAAAAGAACTAGAGTTCCTCCAACTTTATTAAGTATATCCAAGTCAAAAGCAAGTATAACTGCAAGTGCAATCATAATCATTCCGCCTACTAGTTTCAGGAAACGACCATGCTTCTCTTCTAACCTAGACATCTTAAGTGTGAAAACTACAGTTAAAAATATAATTAATTCAACTGTAAAGTAAATTAATAAGTATACAGCAAAAAGAATTAAGAAAAATCCACCGTCAACATTTTGAGATGCAACTAAATTAGACCACAGCATTGGAAGTCCAGCTGTACAAGGTAGTTCAACTAAAGTAATACCTAAAGCAATTATTGCAGTTCCGATCATTAACGATTTAAGACTATTTTCGGGTCTCATTAAGTTTCTAACTCTTTGATATAACTTTGGTTTGTATTTGTCAGATATTGAAAGTGAAATTCCTTTTTTATACCAAAAGAAATCTTTTACATTTATAATACCGAAGGTGAATGCTATTAGAGCTACCACAAACATAATCCAGCGAAGATGAGAAACATAAGCAAAGACATTAATCATTCCGAGAATGAAAGCTCCATACGCAAGACCCGCCACTCCTAAATAGGTAAGTCCAATTATAATTATTTTTTTTCTATCTTTAGTTAAGGAAACAATACCTAATAAAAATGCCAAAACCCAGAGTGAACAAGGATTTAAACCATCCATGAATGCTATTAAAGATGTTGAAAGCAAGAGCGGCATGTCACTTACTTTTATTTCATTTCCAAAAAAGTTTAAAGTTTCATCTTCGGTTTTACCATTAGAAGTTTCATCGTTTTCTATTTTGTCGGCGTCTAAATATTTGTTTAAACATCCGTTTTCAATACAATCTTCAATTTTTTCTTCCATTAATGGAACAGTGGTAGCTGAAAATCCAATCCAATATTTGTCTCCGATGAAAGTTACTGGAACACCAGTGGCTTTAAATCCATAAGCGTCAGCCACTTCATTAAAAAGAGCTGCATTAGCAGTATCATACCACGTTTCATAAGACCTTATTTCAATTTCAGGATACTTAGTCGCCCAGTCCTCTAAAAACGGCTTCTGCGTCTCACAATGAGGACATCCATCACCCCAAAAGAAAAGCACCACTATTTTATCGTCGTTCGAAACAAACTCCTCTGCATTTAAATTAACAGAAGCTCCAAAAAATAAAACAAACATTGCAAAAATTACATATAAATATTTCTTCATCATCTTTCCTCTTTCGTATAAAATTAATAACTAATTTACAATAAAAATTATACCATATTTTTCAACTTTTTTGGGTGTTTTCTCAAAAGAAAAAGCAATTATAATTAACTCGAACAAAAAGTTGTATCTTTTTTAATGTCGTTATATAATCATACTAGGAGGAACGAGTAATGAAAAAGAAAATTATTATTCTAATACCCGTTTTAATTTTAGCTTTAATTTTATTTTTAATGAGAGGAGGGAGTGAAGATCTAGAGTTTGCTGACAAACAGGATGATGTGTTTTTGTTTGGCGAAAACATAGAAGAAAATGAATATGAAATAGAGTATTTGGAAAAAGATGAGCACGAACTAACAAAAGAAAATCCAATTTACAATGGTGATGTGAGTTTTGAAATGAGTTCATTGCTAAATGATGAGATAACTTTATCTGTTCAAAAAGTTGATTTCAGTAGTTCAGATGTTGAAATCAACGCGTATGATTTTAAAACAAACGAAAAATTAGAAGGCGTAATGACAATAAGCATTCCTTATACTGGTGAGATAGCTGGTGCAGGATATTATAATGAAGAAAACAAAACGTGGGAGCCCGTTATGTTTAGTATTGATTGAACTGACTTCCAAAAGTTGGAAGGTTTTTAAATGAACCCCTTACCTTAATTTAGGTTCATTAGTTGATTTCTATAGTCAATCGGACTTGTTTTTAACCTTGTAACTATTCTTGTCTCGT
>SKGW01000051.1 GCA_007117285.1 Bacilli bacterium | reverse complement strand
TTCAACAGTCAAATATCACATATAGCTCATAAAATAAAAACAAATAAAACAAAAATAAAGCTAGTATTAATAGCAGGTCCATCATCAAGTGGAAAAACAACAACAAGTAAAAAACTTGAAGTTTACATACAAAGTAACGGAATAAAAACTCATCAAATATCACTGGATGACTATTTTAAAAATAGAGCACAAACTCCAAGAGATGAAAACGGTGAATTTGATTACGAATCAATAAAAGCAATCGACGTTGATCTTTTTAACAAAGATTTAACAAAACTGTTTGCTGGCGAAGAAGTTTGGATGCCAGAATATAACTTTATCTCTGGAGAGAGAGAGTATAAGAAAAAATATCTTAAAATAGATAAAAATGACGTTATAATTATTGAAGGTTTGCATGGACTTAGTGAAGATTTAACAATGGCGGTAGAGCGAAAAAATAAATTTAAAATTTACCTATCACCATTAACTCAATTAAATGTCGATAATCACAATCGAATTCATACAACCGACACTAGAAAAATAAGAAGAATAATTAGAGATAACAAATTTAGAAATTACAATGCAAGCGATACTTTAAAAATGTGGCCGAAAATTAGAGATGGTGAAGTTAAATACATATATCCATTTCAAGATGAGGCAGATGTTATATTAAACTCAGCTTTAGTGTATGAGATGTCTGTTTTAAAAATATATGCTGAACCACTATTGTATTCAGTAGAATCAGATGATCCAATGTACCCAGAAGCTATGAGATTAATAAATTTTTTAAGAAACTTCCTGCCAATGCCAAGTGATAATGTTCCACAAGACTCAGTACTTAGAGAATTTATCGGCGGAAGTTGTTTCAGAGAATAGAGGAGGAAATATGAAAAAAGTAGCAATTAATGGATTCGGAAGAATAGGAAGATTAGTATTTAGAATAATGGAGGAAGATCCAACACTAGAAGTGGTGGCAATTAATGACTTAACAAGCGCATCACAATTAGCTTATTTACTTAAATATGATACAAGTCATCGTACATATCTAGAAAATGAAATAACAAGTGGTGATGATTATATTGAAGTAAAAGGAAAAAAAATAAAAGTATATGCTGAGAAAGATCCAGCAGCATTACCTTGGAAAGAACTAGAAGTAGATGTTGTATTTGAGTGTACAGGGTTTTTCACAAGTTTAGAAAAATCACAAGCACACATTACAGCAGGAGCAAAAAAAGTAGTTATTTCAGCACCAGCTAAAGGTGATCTTAAAACAGTTGTTTACGGAGTAAATGAGAATGTTTTAGATGGATCAGAAGAAGTAATATCAGCAGCAAGTTGTACAACAAACTGTCTAGCACCAACTGTGCACGTTCTTGATCAAGCATTTGGTGTAGAAAAAGCATTTATGACAACTATCCATGCTTATACAAATGACCAAACAACACTAGACGTTGCACACGCAAAAGGCGAGAACTCAAGAAGAGGAAGAGCAGCAGCAGCAAACATCGTCCCATCATCAACAGGAGCAGCTAGTGCAATTGGACTTGTGTTACCGCATTTGAAGGGCAAATTAGATGGATTTGCGCTTAGAGTTCCAACAACAACAGGTTCAGTAGTTGATTTAGTTTTAGAACTTAAAAAAACAACTACAGTTGAAGAAATAAACAAAGCCTTTGAAAACGCTCAAAGTGATGTTTTCAAAATAACATACGATCCAATTGTTTCAAGCGATATAATTGGTTCAAGTTATGGTGCTGTTGTCGATGGACAATTAACTAATATATTAGATGTTGATGGCAAGCAATTTATTAAAGTAGTTGCTTGGTATGATAATGAGTTTGGCTACAGCGCACAAATGGTAAAAGTAGCAAAATATCTATTGAAAGTGTAGAACATCTACGCTTTTTACTATAAAAGAGGTGATTATATGAATAAAAAAGGATTTACTTTAATTGAAGTTCTAGCGGTAGTTGTCTTTTTGGCTCTAGTCGTTGGAGTTGCACTTCCAAACGTAATGCTTACATTTGAAAGACTAGGCGATACAAGATATAATGAATTCGTCAGAACAGTTGAATTATCAGCAGAAACCTACATTAATCAAAATTCAGAAACCTACACCTTCAGCACTCCTAATGACATTGTAATAATAACACTTAATGATTTAGTAACATCTGGATTACTTAGTGCCGATGCAATAAATCCAAAAACTGAAGAAATAATTGATTTAAATGAAGAAATAAAAATAGAATTATCAGAAACCTACACTAAAATAATTACATACCCTTACTTGGGTGAATAATGGAGGATATATATATGAAAACAATTGAAGATATTAACATTCAAGGAAAGAAAGTGATTATTCGCTGTGACTTTAATGTACCAATTAAAAATGGTGTTATTGCAGATGATAATCGAATAAAAGAAAGTTTAAAAACAATAAAATATGCTTTAGAAAAAAATGCTAAAGTTATTTTAATGTCACACTTAGGAAGAGTCGAAAGCGAAGAAGATAAAACTAAAAATACTTTGCTTCCAGTGGCAAAAAGATTAGAAGAATTATTGGGGAAAAAAGTTAATTTCATTCCCAAAACAAGAGATGTTGAAAAAGAACTTGAACAAATCAACTTTGGTGAAATTGCTTTACTAGAAAACACAAGACACGAAGACTTTCCAGTTAAAAAAGAAAGCAAAAATGACGAAGAATTAGCAAAGCACTGGGCCTCACTCGCTAATGTTTTTATTAATGATGCCTTTGGAACTTCACATCGAGCACACGCTTCAAATGTTGGAATTGCAAGTAATCTTCCAAGTGCTTTTGGATTTTTAGTGAAAAAAGAACTAGAAATGTTAGATAAATTAGAAGAATCTAAAAAACCACTTACAGTTATTTTAGGTGGTGCAAAAGTTAGTGACAAAATAACATTAATTGAAAATCTACTAAAAAAAGCTGATTATATTTTAATTGGTGGTGGGATGGCTAATACATTCGTAAAAGCAATGGGACATGAAGTTGGCAAATCATTAGTTGATGATGAAAGTTTAGAATTTTGTAAAAGAATTTTAAGTGAAAAATCAAATAAATTAATAATTCCAATTGACTTTAGAGTAGCAACAGAAATAAGTGAAAATAGTACTAGTGAAATATATGATCGTGAAAATTTAAGTGAAAATTCAATCTGTTTAGACATAGGACCTAAAACAGAAGCACTTTTTATAGAATATTTAGAAAAAAGTAACACAGTTGTTTGGAATGGACCAGTTGGAATGTTTGAACTTGAAAACTTTGCAAAAGGAACAAAAAACATAGCAGAATTTTTATCAAAATCAAATATTAAAACTATAATTGGTGGTGGAGACACGGCAGCAGCAGTAATAAAAATGGGATTTAAAGATTCTTTCGCGCATATCTCAACAGGCGGTGGAGCTTCAATTGAAATGTTAGAGGGAAAGATGCTTCCAGGAATTGAGATAATTAAAAAATGAGAATAGGAATTTTCAGTGATACATATCCACCATATATAAATGGAGTCTCTACCAGTATAGAAGTTCTTCAAAAAGCTTTAGAAAAAAAAGGCCATGAAGTTTTTATTGTTACAGTTAATAATAAAAAACTAGGCTATGATGTTAGTGATAAAGTAATTAGAATTCCAGGAATTCCAATTGGTTTATATGACTATCGTCTATCTGGTGTTTATCCGCTTCGAGTCGTTCGAAAAATAAAAAAATGGAATCTAGACGTAATTCACTGTCACACCGAATTTGGTGTTGGACTTTTTGCAAGAGTAGTTTCAAATCAATTTGGAATACCGCTTGTTCATACTTATCATACAATGTATGAGGACTACGTCCACTATGTTACCAAAGGTTATTTTTCTGGTGCAAGTCAAAAAATAATTCGTTACTTAACAGATTTTTACTGTGATAGAACAGCAACAGAACTAATTGTTCCAACTAAAAAAACATTTGATTTGTTTAAAGAAAAATATAAGTTTGCAAAAAGTGTGCATATAGTTCCAACCGGAATACCACTTGAAAAATACTATTTAGAAAACTATAATAAAAATGATATTGAAAATTTGAAAAAAAGTTTAAATTTTAAAGCCGATGACTTTATTATTTTATTCGTTGGTAGAATTGCAAAAGAAAAAAACATAGAATTTTTAATTGATAATCACGTTCCATTAGTGAAAAAAAACAAAAATGCTAAACTAATGATAATTGGTGACGGTCCATTAATGGAGTCAATGAATAAGAAAATAAACAAGCTAAAAATGCAGGATAACATTATTTTAACAGGTAAAGTACCTTATGAAAAAATAGGACTGTATTATCAACTTGCTACAGTTTTTACAACAGCATCTGTTACTGAAACACAAGGTTTAACAGTTATTGAAGCACTTGCTGCGTCACTTCCAATTGTCGTTATTGATGATGAAAGCTTTAAAACCGCTATTGAAGATGGACTTAATGGATTTATTTTTAAAAATAAAAAAGAATATAATAAAATAATGTTAAAATTAATGGAAGATAATGAACTTGTTGAAACAATTAAAGTTCAAGCAAGAAATAGTGCAGAAAAGCATTCTGATAAATACTTTGCTGATCGTATTTTAGCTGTTTATAATATGGCGATTGAAAAAAGCGGCAGGAATCTGTCCTATATTGAAAAAATCAAAACAAGAGTGAGGAAGATAATCTATGGAAAATAAAATAGTCGTTGCAAATATGAAAATGAATCTTGAAATCAAAGATATCTCTTCATATCTTAAAAAAATAGAAGAAATCGAAGATGAGAACTTTATTGTATGTCCATCTAATATTTACATTCCGTACTTTTTGAAAAAAAAATATAAAGTAGGATCTCAAAATTGTCACTTTGAAAAAGGTGGAGCTTTCACTGGTGAGGTATCACCTAAACAATTAAAATCATTAGGTGTTGAATATGTTATAATAGGTCATAGTGAAAGAAGAAACATTTTTAAAGAAGATGATATTTTAATAAAGAAAAAAGTAGTCTCAGCATTAGAAGAAAATTTAAAAGTTATTTTCTGTATTGGTGAAACGCTAGAAGAGAGAGAAATGGGCAGAACACTTCAAGTAATTAAAAGACAAATGTTAAATGTTCTACCTAATCTTCAAAAAAATATTATTGTTGCTTATGAACCGGTTTGGTCAATTGGAACTGGAAAAATTCCAACAAATGAAGAAATAGAAGAAGTAATAAGCTATATTAAAAAAGTCTTGAGGGAACTTGAATTAGAAAGTAAAGTTTTATACGGAGGAAGTGTTTCAAGAGAAAACATTTCAGAGTTACAAAAAACAGAAAATGTCGATGGATTCTTAATTGGTGGAGCATCAATTGATGCTGAACATATAATTGATATTTTAAACATAATAAAAACACTTCGATGAAGTGTTTATTTTTTTTCTAAATATACCCTAATATAAGGTTTCAAAGTTTCCGCATTAGCCGAATGATAATGCATTCTGTTCCACCATCCACCAGCATCAGCCAAACCACGGTTATGATCAATAACAAGACCATAGTTTTCATTCGAATTGTTAATCCAATGAGAAACGATGTTAGTTACATCACAGTCGCGCCAACCATACCCATAATTGCTCGTATCTAAACTAGTCATGCGACAGTGGTAGTAATCAGTCATCATACCATCGATCAAGAAATCATCTTCAGTCCAATCAGCAATAACTCGCCTAACTGGATGCGTTTGTTGCCTAGAGGGGATATCGCCATAATAATAGTAAGAGTATAACTCAGCTTTAACAAGATTATATTCATCTAAGTTGGGTAGGTTGAACTTCAAAATACCACGCTCATCATAACCAGGTTCATTAAAAGTTAGAACCGAAAAAAAAGTCGCATCTTTACTATTGCCAATAGTTCGATCAAATCTAACGCTACTACTAAAATTGGCTTCTAAATCAAAATATTGATGTTCTAAATTATCTTTGAATGTTATTTTTAGATGGGGCCAGTACTTTCTTTCAGCGTTTATCGAGTAATACTGCATTTTATTCCAAAAACCACCTGCATTAGACAAACCGCGGTTATGATCAATAACAAGACCATAATTTTCATTTGGGTTGTTAATCCAATATTCAAAAATGTCTAAAACCTCACAACTTCGCCACCCATATCCATTGCCACTAGTATCTAAACTAGTCATGCGACAATTATAAGTATCGGTCATCATATTATCAAGTAACAAATCTGTTTCATCCCAATCAGCAATAACTCGTCTAACAGGGTGAGTTTGTTGCCTTGATGGTATATCACCATAATAGTAATAGGCCATGAGCTCAACACTTTCAATTTCATTAACATCAAAACTATCAAGATCAAATTTTAAAATACCACGTTCATCATAACCTGGTGAGTTAAAAGTCAAAACTGAAAAGAAAGAAGCATTTTTACCAAATCCGATTTCTCGATCATATCTAACACTACTCGTGAAGACTGGGTGAATAATTTTCTCTTTTGTTTGAAAATAAGAAAAATCAATTATATTTGGAGCATCACAACAATCTCCAGTATAAGGGATTGCATAATCGTTAGTTTTTTTCAAGCCACTTTTCTTAACCACCCAAAAGCCATCAGTAATTTCCATTTCAATATTTCCGAGTTCATCGACAATGATGTATCCATCAATTGGAGGCTTTCCTGAAAAATCAAGTTTAGGATACTTTGAAGGTGAAATAATTTGCTCTGTTACGCCATCAACGGTTTCAAACACATAAATAACTCTTTCATTATCCCCAGATAATTCGCGCTGCAAAAAATTGTTTTGAGCAGTTTTAACAAGACCAATCCCGGTTGCTTCAAAAGCATTTTTTCTTCCATCATTCACTAAATTAAAAATTACAGGAATCGCTATTAACATTATCAAAGCTAATAGTAATATCACTGCTAGTAATTCAATTAATGTAAAACCCTTCTTCATGAAAACCACCTACTATTGATATTTTATCATAATTCAATTGAAAAGATAACAAATTATATATCCTCTATGTACAAATTTGATTTAACAATATATAATTGAAGGAAGGAAGTGAAAAAATGAAAAAGATTCTAATATTATTGTTAATAGTTTTTCTAACAGGGTGTTTCTCTAAAACTGAAAAAAATGAAGGTATCAAAGAGTTAGTGTGTTCATCTACATATACAATGAAACTTTCGGAAGAATACGAAGTTGAAGCAACGACAAAAGTTCGTTTTGAAAACGGAACTATGATTAGTTATGTAAACATATTTATGCTAGGTCTTGAGGGCGAAGACGAAAAAACAATCGACAATGTTTTTGAAGATATGAAAGATTATTATTCGGATCCAGAAAGACAACAACCAGGAGTAGAACAAGTTTTTGATAAAGGTGAAGATTTTGTTTCATATGTTATGGTGTTCGATATTGCTGGTGTTTCAGAAGAGGACAAAGAATCTTTAGGAACATTTGAATCAGTTAAAGAAGATATAGAGGAACGAAATTACGTTTGCGAATAATACTTGACAAAAAAAGTGATACTGTGTATACTTTAAAAGTAATAAAAAAAGGAAAGCAGAAGTATCCACTTCTCACCCGATTGCAATTAGCTTTGGGTTGAACAAATCAAGTTTTTGAATGTGGATACTATTGTATCCATTTTTTTGTGGAGGTGTGATTATTATAAAAAAATCAAAAGGTTTGTGCGTAAATGAACAAATAAGAGCAAAAGAAGTAATGGTTATAGGACCGAAAGGTGAAAAAGTTGGTATCAAAAATATCAATGATGCTTTAACATTGGCTAATTATGCTGGTTTTGACTTGGTTCTAATTAATGGAGATGGGACACCACCCGTTTGTAAAATTATGGACTATAACAAATTTGTTTATGAAAGTCAGAAAAAAGAAAAAGAGAACAAGAAAAAACAACGTGAGTCTAATTTAGATATAAAAGAATATCGTTTATCAGTTACAATTGATGAGCATGATATAAATACAAAATCTAAAAATGCCCAAAAATATTTGGAAAAGGGCCACAAAGTTAAAGCAACAATTAGATTTAAAGGCCGTGAAATGGCTCACCCTGAGCTTGGAGAAGAAGTTCTAAAGGGTTTTGCGCAAACTTTAAAAGACGTATCAGAGATTGAAAAATTCCCGTCACGTGATGGTCGTTTTATGTCGATGATATTAGCACCTAATAAAGAAAAGTAGGAGGGAAATTATGCCAAAAATGAAAACACACAAAGGACTTGCTAAAGTAACAAAAGTAAGACCTGGTGGAACAGTTAAAATCGGAAAAGCTGGTGGTAGACATAACACTGGTAAAAAAAATGCTGCTCATGGTAGAAAAATCAGAAAAGGATCTCTACTAAGCACTGGAGATATGAAGAGAGTAAAAGACTTACTTTGTAAGTAGAAGATAGGAGGAAATTATGACTAGAGTAAAAAATGGTACAATACACCGTGCCCGTAGAAAAAAAGTAATGAAATTAGCTAAAGGCTATTTTGGAAGTAAACATAGATTATATCGTACAGCTAAAGAACAAGTAATGCATTCATTAAGTTATGCATACAGAGATAGAAGAACAAGGAAAAGAGATTTCCGTAAACTTTGGATTACAAGAATAAATGCAGCATGTAGAATCAACGGAATTAGTTATTCAAAATTTATCAATGGACTTAACAAAGCAGGAATTAACATTAACAGAAAAATGCTATCAGAAATAGCTATTGATGATAACAATGTTTTCGCAGGTTTAGTTCAAGAAGCAAAAGATGCTTTAGAAGGTAAAGTAACTGCTCCAAAAGAAGTTAAAATTGAAAAAGCACCAGCTAAAAAAGTTGAAAAAGAAACTAAAAAAGTTGAAAAAGCACCAGCTAAAAAAGTTGAGAAAGAAGCAAAAGCAGATCTTTCAAGTATGACAGTTGCGGATTTAAAAGCAGAAGCAAAAAAACGTGAAATAACTGGATACTCAACAATGAAAAAAGCAGAATTAATTGATGCATTAAAATAATCTATTAACAAGTTTAATAGGTTTTTTCATAAAAGGAGAAAAAATGAAAAATTTATATATAGATTTTGATGGAGTAATACTAGATACTATCTCAAATTCATACGAATTATTAGAAAAAGCTAACATACCAATCGTAGATTCAGAAGAAGTTAGGTCTTTTTATGCTAATATGGACTGGAGAGTACTTTTAGAAAAATCATTACCAATTAATGATTCATTAGAATGCATACAAAAAATAATTGATTCAAAAAGATTTGACGTTTCAATCCTAACTCATGTTAACTCATTACAAGAAGTAATCGAAAAAGTAACATACATTAGAAAATTTTTCAAAGACATCACAGTTATACCAGTTCCAAAAGCAATATCAAAAACCAAAATGGTTCAAACAGAAGGATCAGTACTAATAGATGATTATGATGAAAACCTAAGAGAATGGCTTACCGAAGATGGAATATCAATTAAATTTTCACAAACACTTGATAGTAATGAATTTTTAGTGCTCGATAGACTAGACAAAGTATTAGAGATGGATATATAATATAATAAGAGGTGTTTATATGATTGCACTATCGATGGAGTTATCACTTGAAGTAGATAAAATTTTAAATTATATGGGATTTCCAAGAGAAAAAGCAGCAGCTGATGAAAACTATTGCGTTTTTAATATTGAAGAAATAGAAAAAGTAGATAAATTAGAAATAGAAAACTTCACAACATTAGATGGAATCGAAAAACTGCCCAACTTAAAAAACCTAGAAATATTTAGCATTCCCTATCAAAAAATAACATATGATGTCGATTTAGAAACAAACTGGAAAGTTAACAAAATAAAAGATTTTTCAGCAATAGAAAACTTAAAAAAATTAGAAACACTTTCAATAAAAAACGATTTCAATATAAAAGAATTAAACATTGAAAACTTAAAAAACTTAAAAAAATTAAACATAGAAAACAGTCCCCACCTAGAAAAATTAGAAGGTCTTGATAAAATAACCAAATTAGAAGAAGTTTTCATCTATGGCACTAACATTTCAAACGAAATAGATATTTTAAGATACATCGAAAACACATTTCAAGCAGAAAAAAATGTTTTAGACGTTAACATGTATCCTAAATTAGTAGAAAAAGACGAAAAACTTCCCAAATCAATAGACGAATTACAAACGCTAGGTCTTACTAGATTAAGATTTGCAGAACAAATAGGTATGCTTGATTACGCAATATTGAGTACATACAACTTAAAAGATTTATATACATGGTCAAGAAGAACAATAAAAAGAAAAAAATTAGATGAAACTGATGATTTTTCAAAAATAAAATCAATTTATGATTTGGTCGTTAACAACGTTGAGTTTGCCGATGAAAAATTAAAAGAACGATATAGACTTTATAAAGCATATAATGGAATACCATCATTTGCTAAAAGAAACTTTGCTATGATTCACACAAGTTATTCAGCGGCAATGTTTAAAAACAGTAATTGTGAGGGCTATGTCAACTTAATGAAATTTATGCTTAACATGCTAAACATAAAAAGTCACAACGTTCATTGTACAAGTGTAACAGCAGAAGATACAACCGTTTTAAATCATTCAAGCATTAGAATAAATTTAGATGATAAATGGTTTTACTTTGATCCTAGTTGGGAGAAAAAAGGTGAACATAAATACTTTATGAAAAGTAAAAAAGACTTTATGGAAACACACATACTAAATGCACTAGAAAGAGAAATAGGGGATTTTGAATATGAGAACGAATTTTATAATAACCGAAATATTAGAAAAAAATAATAACTCAAAAATAGAAGATAAAATTAAAAAAATAAGAAAAGATGCTGACTTTTTAGAATTACTAAACAGCATTGATTACTCGCTACTTTATAGTAGTTACATGCATGGTGCTTATCATACTGAAAAGGTTTTAGCTTTTGCTTATTTAATAGCTAAAGAGCAAAATTTAAATGAAGTAGATACAAGAATTCTTTTAGATGGAGCAATTTTTCATGACATAGGAAGAGAAAATGATGATCACGATCCTTTTCATGGACTTGCAAGTAGAAACCTTTTGGATCGAGAAAAAGAAAAAGGTCGAATATTACAAGATGATATTTACAAAGATGAAGAAAACTTGGCTCTTTTAAAAGCAATTATTGAAATGCATTGTTCAGAGGATAGGTCAAAAGAAATCATAATAGAAGATAATGAAGTAACCGATAGAACGAGATTCAATCGACTTTATAAAATGCTAAAAGATGCCGATGCTCTTGATAGAACAAGATTTCACTCATCGTCAAATTCTTTTCTAGACCCCAAAATGCTTAACTTTGAATGCTCAAGAAATCTGATTAATTTTGCAAAAGAATTAAATAGCATATATAAAATAAAACACGAAGATTTTATACATGAAAAAAACAAAAGCACAATCGAAAAACTAAAGCTAGGTCCTAAAACTTGCTACCATGGAATAGGATATGATTTTTTAAAGTTCCGTTCAATTTTAAAAAATGGTATTCTAAGTAAACATGAAATGCAAAAAAGAGGAATGAAGGGCAATGTCAACTTTTATGGTGGTAATTCAGCAGGGTGGATTTCATTAGTTGATTCAGAAGCTGAAAAAACAAACAGTTCAGGATATGAAAAATTCATCAAAGATGGAATAAGTTTTAACTGTTCAGTAAAAGAGACCTATACTTCAGTAACAAAAGACGAACAGGACTACGCTCTTGACAACGGACTTCCATATGATCATAGTAGCTTAAATGATGAAGTATATGCCTATGGAAGAATTCCTTTAGAAAACATAAATCATATACAAATACCAGCAAACAAAGCCGGTAAAAAAATTGATGATTTACAATACTTATCAATGTCAATTTCTTCTGAAATATTTAGAAATAAAATAGAAAGATTTTCAGAAATGCTAGATTTTGATATCACTGTTTTTGAAGATATCTTCCTCCAAAGAGAAAGATTAATAGATAGATTATCAAAATTGAAAAAAATGACACTTAAAACTTCTTCATACGTTGAAGAGGAAAAATTAATAATCACAGAACTAGAAAAACAAAATGCTCGTGCTGAAATCACGATAAAAGCAAATGTGAAAAACTTTTACCAAAGATCTATGCCAGAAAAAGAAGAAATCACTTTAATGGATGCTGTTGACTATGAGTTAAAGCATTTAGGTTATGAATATAATTATAAAATTAAAGATAGCATGGTTATTATTGATAACATGGATCGAAGAAAGCAAAAGGTTGTTTAATAACAACTTTTTTTATAGTATAATTAAATAAGGAGGTATTTATGGAAAAATTAATAATAGGATCACATGTAAGCTTTCAAAAAGAAAAACAATTACTAGGAAGCGTTGAAGAAGCACTAAGTTATGGTGCCAATGCTTTTATGATATATACAGGAGCTCCTCAAAACACATCAAGAAGTCCCATTTTAGATGAGAATATAAAAAAAGCAGAAATTTTAATGAAAGAAAACGGAATTGATAAAAACAATATAGTTGTTCACGCTCCATATATAATAAACTTAGCAAATGGAAATCAATTCGCAGTTGATTTTTTAAAACAAGAAGTTGACCGTTGTGAAAAACTAGGCCTTAAAAATATTATTTTACACCCAGGTAGTTCAGTAAAACTAGAAAAAGAAGAAGCCATTCAAAATATAATTAACGGTTTAAATGAAATCTTTAAAAGAGACCAAGATGTAAAAATTTGCTTAGAAACAATGGCTGGAAAAGGAACTGAAATAGGAAGAACCTTTGAAGAAATAAAAGCAATAATTGATGGCGTAGAAAAAAAAGAGAGAATTGGCATTTGTATCGATACATGTCACTTAAATGATGCGGGCTATTTAATTAGCGATTTCGATAAAGTCCTTGCTGAATTCGATAAAGTAATCGGAATAGATAGAATTTCTTGTGTTCATATTAATGATAGCAAAAACGAACAAGGAGCACATAAAGATCGTCATGAAAACTTTGGCTTCGGAACACTTGGTTTTGATGTTTTATTAAGCGTTATATATCATCCAAAATTAACAAACGTTCCAAAAATATTGGAAACACCATATGTTACCGATGATGATGATTCTAAAAAAAGATTATATCCACCGTATAAATTTGAAATTGAAATGATAAGAGAAAAAAAGTTCGATGAAAATCTAATCGAAAAAATCCGTAGCCATTATAGATAAGGAGTGTTTTTATGAAGAGAAAAATGGTAAATTCTAAATTCACTAGAAAATATCGCGATTTAAGACGTGAAATTGAAGGACGATATTTAGTTTTAGGATTTATTATTTTTTTCTCTTTTTTAGTTTTAACAATTAATTTATTTGCAATTCAAATATTAAATCACGAATACTATGCTCAAAAATTGGAACAGGCCAATATCAAAATAGTTTATGGACCATCTGCTCCAAGAGGAAGAATTTATGATCGTCATCATAGGCTGATTGTCGATAATCAAGCAGTTAAAACAATAACTTATAAAAGAGAATCAGGAATTGGTCGCCAAGAAGAAATAGAAATGGCCTATTTAATTGCAGATATGATTGAAGTTGATTTTAATCGAATTACCGAAAACCAATTTAAAAACTTTTGGCTTATTAATCATCCAGTTGAGGGTAATAAAAAAATAACTAGTGAAGAATGGCGAATGCTTGAAGAACGAAGAATAACACTTAATGATATAGAGCAAATGAAATTAGAGAGAATAAGCGATGATGATTTAATAATTTATAGTGAAATAGATAAAAAAGCTGCTTACATTTATTTTTTAATGAATAACGGCTATTACTTTACTGAAAAAGTTATTAAAAGTTTTGATGTAACTGATAAAGAGTATGCACTGGTCAGCGAGAACTTAAATATTTTACCTGGATTTAAAACAACGCTAGATTGGCAAAGAGTATATCCTTATGGAGAAGTTTTTAGATCATCTTTAGGAAGTGTATCAACACAACAAGCGGGTCTTCCAAGCGAATTAAAAGATTACTATCTTTCACTAGGTTATAGCATGGATGACCGAGTCGGAATAAGCAATATTGAGTTTCAATATGAAAACTATTTAAAAGGAACCAAAAACAAATATCAATTAACAGATGGTAAATTAGTTTTACTTGAAGAAGGCAGAAGAGGAAATGATATTGTTTTATCAATTGATATTGAACTTCAAAAAGAAGTTGAAGAAATAATTTCAAGAGAACTTATTTTTGCAAAAGAAGAAACAAATACAGAATTTTTAGAAAACTCATTTGCAGTTATTCAAAATCCAAGCACAGGTGAAATTTTTGCGATGGCTGGTAAAGGTGTTTATGAAAAAGATGAAGAATTTTTAACATATGATTACACAGCAGGAATAACGACAACTTCAGTTGTAGCAGGTTCAATTGTAAAAGGAGCCTCACATGTAGTTGCTTATAATAATGGAGCTCTTGAAATAGGCGAAAGAAGAGATGACTATTGCGTTAAAATAGCAAATACACCAGAAAAATGTTCGTGGCGCTATTTGGGTGTTTTAGACGATATAAGGGCACTTCAAGTTTCTTCCAATTCATACCAGTATCAAAGCGCAATTAACGTGGGTGGAGCTAAATATGTCAGGAACAAGCCCCTTTCAGTAAAGCCTGATGCCTTTCGAATATATAGAGAAGGATTTGCTGAATTTGGTTTAGGAGTTAGAACTGGAATCGACTTTCCGAATGAAAATCTAGGATACAAAGGAAATAGCTTAGGAAGCGGTCATTTACTCGATTTTTCAATTGGACAGTATGATACATATACACCAATTCAAATCTCGCAGTATATTTCAACAGTTGCCAACGGTGGAATGAGAATAAAGCCAGCATTGCTAAAAAGTGTTTACTATCCAAGTAATGATTTAAATCACCTTGTTATGAATAATGAAATTGAAATCTTAAATAAAGTAAATGTTGAAGAAAAACATTTCAAAAGAGTTAAAGAAGGGTTTGAAGCAGTTATGCTGCCTGGAGGAACCGGTGTTAGTCATGCCCCAAGAGAAGTAATGGCGGCTGGTAAAACAGGAACTAGTGAAAGCTTTATCGATAGTACTGGTGATGGCATGGTTGATACACAAACAATTACTACTAACTTTATTGGATACGCTCCAAAAGACAATCCTCATGTTTCATTTGCAGTATTAACTCCATCATCATCTCACAGAAACAATAGTTCAAGATTTAGTTCCGGTATCAATCGAAGGATTTCCTATGAAGTTATTAAAAAATTCTTTGAAATGTATGAATAATTTGTTATAATATGGAAAGTTGCAAAACTTAATATCAGAAAGGGGTGATTTTAGTGGCTAAAAAAACCGAAGCAAGAAGCGGAATCACATTACAATGTACTGTTTGTAAAGATGAGAATTACAGATCAGAAAAAAATAAAAAAAATACACCAGACAAGATAGAGTTAAAAAAACACTGTCCAAAGTGCAAAGATACAACTCTACATAAAGAGAAAAAATAAAAGGAGACTATTATGATTCACGTAAATGACTTAAAAAATGGAATGTCTATTAAGTTCGAGGGTCAAATATATCAAGTTTTAGAATTTTTACATGTTAAACCAGGGAAGGGACCTGCTTTTGTAAGAGTGAAGTTAAAAAACCTTCGTGCTGGTTCAACAATCGATAAAACTTTTAATACAAGCGTTAGATTTGAAAAAGCGGTTATTGAAAAAATAGAAATGCAATATTTATATGCCAGTGGTGATAAATTTAATTTTATGAATATGGAAACATTTGAGCAAATTGAACTTGAAAAAGATCAAATTGAAGAACAACTAAAGTATTTAAAAGAGGGATTAAGTGTTACTGTAATTTTTTGTGAAGGTGAACTACTTGGTTTAATCTTACCAGAAAAAGTTCAATATAAAATTATTGATACAGAGTCAGCATCTAAGGGCAATACTGTTAATAATGCAACTAAAGAAGCAATTATTGAAAATGGAACAACAATTAAAGTTCCAATGTTTGTTAAAGCAGATGATGAAATAATTGTATCTACAAAAACTGGATTATATGATTCAAGAGTATAAAAAAATCAACAATTAAGTTGGTTTTTTTTCATAAAAAAAACAATGATTACACCATTGATTTTTAGTTAACTTCTTTTTCCACTTTTTTCAAAGTTCTAAGTTCTCTTGCAGAGATCTTAATAGTTTCTCCGTCATCAAGAGTTACTTTTTGAAGATTCGGTTTCCATGTTTTTCTCGTTGCATTTAATGCGTGAGAACGGTTATTTCCGAATAATGGTTTTTTACTAGTTACTTTCTTGCCCATGTTAACCTCCTTTGTCTTGTTCCGCTTTATAACTTTAACATATTTAACATTTAAAGTCAATTTTTTTGTTTTGACTATTAAAAGGTATTATGATACGATTTAAAAAGGAAAAATGCTTGATTGGAGGAGTTAATTATGTATTCACCACTTTACGTAAAAACAACCAATTCTTTGCTTGATAGCATGATTAAAATTGACGACTTAATTGCTTATGCCAAAGCTAATAATATCAAAGCTCTTTCAATTGCCGATAACTCGATGTTTGGTGTTATGGAATTTTACCAAAAATGTTTAAAAAATGATATTAAACCAATTATTGGTCTTGAAATAATAGTTGAAGAAAAACCAATTGTATTATATGCGATGAGCAATGTTGGATATTTAAATTTAATTAAAATAAATGCTTTAAAAGAAAAAACAATTGAAAATTTAGTTCCTTTTTATGAGGACTTAATTTGTCTTGTTCCTTCTGATTCTAAACCACTTTTCATTCAAATAAATAAAATATTTAAACACTATTACATGGGTAGCAGTAATGCGGGTGAAGGTAGTGTGTTTTTTTCTGAGGTTCTTTATTTAAAAAAAGAGGAGAAAAACTATTTAAAATATTTAAGAGCAATTAAAAAAGGTGTTTCGTATGAAGAGGTTTCACCTATTAAAGAAGATCACCATTTAGTTTTAGAAAACGAACTGAGTGATGAAGAAAAAGAATTAAATTATAAAATTGTTTCAATGTGTAATTTAGTAATTGAGAAAAAAACAAACTTAATTCCTAAATATAGTGATGACAGTTATGCACTTCTTAAGAAAAAGTGCAAAGAGGGATTAAGGTCTAGATTTGGTGATGTTGTTTTAAAAAAATATGTTGAAAGATTAAAGTATGAAATGGATATAATTAACAGCATGGGATTTTGTGATTATTTTTTAATCGTTC
>SKGW01000019.1 GCA_007117285.1 Bacilli bacterium | reverse complement strand
TGAACTTTGTAATCATCTTGAAGAAATGAATAATGATTCAAGTCAATATATTTATAATACAATATCAGCAGTTACTTCTATTTTAAACAGAAGAGTTGTAATAAGTAATGCCTATACTTGTATAGAGTTTATTAGTACTCTTTTATTTAAAATTAACGTTATTAATGATAACAAGATTTATAGAATATCTAGATTAGATAAAATATTGAGTAATTACGAAATATATAATGGAGATATTAAAAATTATATAGATGTCGAAGAAAATAAAAGTGACATTTTTTATATAAAAAAAAGTTGGTTTGTGGTTTTAAAGGAAACTTTTGGTCATATTAAAGAACTTTTTTACAGATGGATTTAAGGGGAGTGAATTATGTTAGATTTTCAAAAATATTATGGTATTTCTAAGACTGCATTTGATGATCGCAAAAGAACTAAACAAGAAAAAAGTGAGCTTGAACAGGTCGCTGAAATTAGAATGAAAATGCGCTACGAGGACAAGGAAGAGCAAGAAGTATATAAGAACAATTTTTTGATTCCAAATAATAAAGAGTTTATTGAACTGTATAAAAGAAATGGGAAAAATGTTAGAGCAATTGCTAAAGAACTTGAACTGAGCGAAAAGGTTATTTTTTCAAAGGCAACTGAAATAGCAAAATATATTGAGTACATTAAAAAAATTAATTATTCTAAAAAAAATATTAAAGAAGATACTTTAGAAGATGTTAAAGGCAAAAATGTTCATTTACTTGAAGAAAATAAAAATTTGTTAATGCTTTTAGAACAAAAAGATAGTGAAATTGTGAACTTGAAAAAAAAATTAGCCGATCTTGAAAATAGCGAAAAGACAAGGTGATTTTATGTCAAAAAAAGATGCTATAGATTTTTTCGATAAAAAAAATTACAAAGTTACATTTTTTGAATCTCCTGATAGTTCAACAGTTGCAAAGGCTGCTGAATGTTTAGGTGTTACTGAAAATGAAATAGGAAAAACACTTGCTTTTTGGGTTAATGATGAACCAATCGTTATATTAATGAGTGGTGAATCTAAGGTTTGTAATACTAAATATAAAAACAAATTTTCAGTAAAGGCAAAAATGATATCTTTTGATGATGTTAATGTTGTGATTGGACATCCAGTTGGTGGTGTCTGTCCATTTGGCGTTAAAGATGGAGTTAAAATATATTTGGATGAATCTTTGAAAAATTTAGAGTATATTTATCCGGCTGCTGGTGAAATAAATGCGGCCTTGAAAATTTTGGTAGCAGATTTGGATAAATTATTAGATATAGAGTGGATCGACATTAGTAAGTAAAGTAGGGGATACTATGAAGTATTCAATTGGTGATACAGTACTTGTTCGGGATATAGTTTTTGGAAATGGAACTGCAGATCACAGTCCCAATGGTCGACCATGCCTTATTTTATTTATAGATAAGAGAAAGAACAAAGAAATTATTTATGTGCTTCCTTTCACAACTAAAGTTCATAAACTTCATTCTCATAGTGATGCAAGCAAATATTCAATTGTCGATATTTCAACGAAATTAATTCTTTTGGATTTGTCTTACGTACATCAAGTTGAAAATGCAAATATTACTGCTATTTTATGGGGGATTTCTAAGGATTATTTTAGAATTGTTAAAGATTTCAAAAATTACCATAGTGATAGTAAAAGTACATTTGTAAATTATGTTATTTATAAACTTGGGTTTTTAGAAGAAAACAGAGATATACTAGAGCCCTATCTTTTAAATAGATACAAATATTTAAAAGATGTTTCAAGGCAATACTTTAAAGATATAAAAGAAGAGGAAGTACTTGAAGATGATATTGCTAAGAAATTAGTTAAAAAGAAAATCAATCATTTTAAGTCTAAACGTGAGCAATATAGAATAAGTAGCAATTAAAAAAGCAAAAACTAATGTTTTGCTTTTTTCAATACTTTTTGAAAGCTAATAACTTTCGAATCTGCTTTTATTACTTCTAAATAATTTTTGAATTGTTTTAAAAACTTTATGTTATTTTTTCGTTCAATCATGTCGAAGTTTATTATTTGTGCATCAGGATCTTTTTTCAACCTTCTTTTATAGTCTTCGATCATAACAATGTTTTCATATTCTATTTCCAATTTGCTTTTATTAATGTCATCTAAAAAATATGAAGAATACGATTTGTGTCCATCGATTTCAATGAATCCAACTGGCAAAATTTCTTCGTTTTGGTTATTTCTCCTTATCATAAAACATTACCCCCTCTTTGGTGATGAATACTTTAACACAATTTATTTAATTAATCAAATTTATTTAGTGTTAGTTATTTTTTTGTATTAATAAATATTATAAAAACCAAAGTAATCTTATTGTGAGTACTACAATAGCTATAAATATTATCAAAAATGTAATTAATATTGCATATACCCACTTATCATTATCGTCTTCGTCTTTTATATTAAACATTTCTCTAACTTTTTCTTCTATTGATTCAATTCTTTCTTCAGGTGTTTTCTTGCTCATATTAACACCCCCCTACAACTCTAATTATAGTTTAATGCGGAGATTTTGCAAATTTAAAAGCAAGTTTACTTTCCTTGCTTTCTTTTATATATTATTGAAGTTGTTATTGAGCCTATAAATGCTGATCCAAAGAGTAGGATTGATATGAAGCGAGCCAAGTCTAACCATCCATCACCTTTTTCGAATATTAGCAAAAATGAAAAATAACTAACTATTAAACCGATTGTTATTGTCGGTATGAATTGAAGAATTTCTTTTTTAAAAATCTTCATGAACGTATATGATACAGCGGCTCCGAATAAACCAAATGCGGCTAGCCAAAAAATAATAATTAAACTTTCCATAATTCCTCCTAAATATCAAGCTCTTGAATTCTCTTGTTATTGGCCTTTTCAGCCATTTCAAGATATTCTTTTTGATCTATTTTTATATTTAAATCTTTGAAAATTTTCGTTGTTAATTCGGGATTTAACACAAGAATGGGACCTAAAAAATAAGTTCCAAAAAAATTATTTTTTATTACAAAATTAATGGTTTCATCTTTTTCGGATTTAATTGCAAATTTCTCTTTTCCATAACTGTGACTTAGTTGATTTTTAAACCCAACTAAAATTATGTTTTTAACTTTTTGAACAACATTTTCATTGTGTCTTAATCGATATATTCTCTTGGCATATGTATCAAATATTTTTAAACATTCGATTTTGTTACCTTTTTCTTTTTCAATATATTGACCAAAATACTCAATTGCATTTCCCGTTGCTAGTATAAAAACATTATCATCGATTAATTTTTTTAATTGTTCTTTAAATGGTTTTAGTTTTTCAGCTATGGCTTCTTGTTGTTTTTCGGTGGAAGGACCTAAGTACAATATATCAATTTTTTCTTTTGTGAATAAAGGTGTTTCGTTAATTCCTGTATAAGTAATTTCTAAGTCGGGAATTATTTTTTGAAGATACATTATATTTCCTCGATCTCCATATAAATTCATATACTCAGGGTATAATACTTCCATTTTAATCATTTTCATCACCTATAATCTTATTTTTAAGTTCAATTGCCAAGTTGTATCCATATAACTCATATGCAACAATTATTTTGTCGATGTTATTCAAATTTAATTCTTTTTCTATGTCATTGTAGTTCTCTTTTAATATTATTTTTTCTTTTGGTATTCCAGCAATTAAAAGCCTCAAACCCAAATCATAACATCTACTTCCACAGGCAACAATTTGATTGACATTTTTTTTGTTTAAAAATTCAAAATCAGTGTCATATAGCCAAGATATATCTTCGTGGCCATGCTTTTTATCTAAGGTGTCTGTAATCATCAAAACAAAAACTTTGTTGCCATCTAAGTTAGTTGAATAATCTAGTGCTAGTGATGATGAAACTGGATTTTGATTTTTTGCTAAAAGTGTTATTGCTTCTAAATCACCTTTTTTAAATTGGCTTTCACGATCGGCAATTAGATTAGTGCTTTTTATTCCATTATTAATTTGCTCCGCTCTAAGTCCAACGGTTCTTAATGCTGCAACAGCTCCTGTGACATTATATATATTGTAAATGGTATCTGATATTATATTATATTCATTTGAAGTGTTTTTTTCTTTAATCGTAATTTTATCGTTTTTGAATAAAACACAATTGAAATCTGGAGTTGGAGATTTAAATCCACAACTATCACAATGAGACTGTCCAATATGGTGGTGGTGGATATGATCAAATGTTAGCTTTGTTTGACATTTGGGACATACAGATACATCTTGAACAATATTTTTAGTTGATTTATTTAAAATATTTTCAACGGAAAAATATACTCTTTTGTTTTTTGGTGCAAGTGAACTTGAAATTAAGTCATTTCCATTTAAAATTAGTGTCGTGTTATTTGGTATTGCTGAGTTTATCTTTTCGAAAATAAATTCAGAATGGCCGTTTCTTTTTATTGAATCTCTGGTTAAATTTGTACAAAGGAGTAGAGTTGGTTCAATGTGGTTATAAATTCTTGCTGAAACTCTCTCATCTACTTCAAAAACTGCGTATTCTTCTTTGACCTTGCCCAAAAAATTTGCTTTTTCAATTAATGCTGAAGCAATTCCGGTATCCATATTTGAACCTTTTCCATTATTTATAACAGAATAATCATTTGCAACTAATACATCATTAATTAAATTTGACACACTTGTTTTACCATTTGCTCCCGTTACTGCAATTATTTTTGGTGGAATTTCAATACGACTTAAAAAATCAGGGCATAGTTTAATTGCCCAAACTCCTGGCATATTAGTGCCCCGATCTTTGAAAAAAGTCTTAATAATAATTGTTAAAACCTTTGAAAAATAAAGGGCTGTGAGGAATAAAGGAGTTTTTGATTTTACTCTTTTCATGTTCCACCTCTTCTGTTAATTAATAATATCACAATTCGTTTTAATAATAAAGTCGAGTTTATTTTGCTTAAGTGTAGTTTACACATTATTTTTTTTTCCTCTAAAATTCTTTTTTTTTCGAAAAAGTTA
>SKGW01000030.1 GCA_007117285.1 Bacilli bacterium | reverse complement strand
TTAAAATAAATATATATTAAAAGGAAGCACAAAATAATTACTGCTCCAATTAGCATGAGAATGAATGCATCTTCATTGCTAAAGATTTCAGCTATTCGATCGGTAAAGACCACTGTTTCTAACATAAAATCACTCCAAATTTTTATAATATAAAATACTTAGTAAAAATAATGGTACTGTTTCCACTCGAAGAATATTTTCCCCTAAGTTTATTGGACTAAAGCCATTTTTTTCAAAGATTGATACCTCTTTGGGTGAAAAGCCACCTTCTGGTCCTATCAATATATTTATAGTATCACAACTACCTATGTTTTTCAAACTGTTAGTAACTGTTTGCTTGGCATTTGGATGACATATTAACTTTACACCTGTTAGTGAAAAAACATTGGGCGATGTTAAAAATTTCACAGTAGGAACTTCAAGTCTTTTTGACTGTTCAGCTGCTTCTTTACAAATTTTATTCCAGCGTTTAAGTTTTTCTTCCAATTTGTTTTCTTTTATTTTTACAACACTTCTTTCAGTCTCAATTAAAATAACCTCCGAAGCGTTAAGTTCAGTGGCCTTTTGCAAAATAAAATCAAGTTTAGTTTCTTTTAAAAATGGGATTATTATTCTGATAATTTGGTTAGATTTTTTCTCATCGATAATTTCAATAATACTAATTTCATTATCATTTATCATTCCTAAATAAAGTATATCTTCATAGACAACTTCAACTTTGTCACCATTTTTTTTCCTCATAACATTTTTAATGTGGTGTAAATCGTTTTCAGAAACTATAAGCAAATTTTCTTTTTTATCAATTGCAAAATATCTTTGCATAAAACACTCCCTTTAAAAAAAAGATAATTATAAATTATCTTTAATTTTCATCAATCCAATTTAATAAGATTTCTTTGGGTCTGAATCCTGATGATTCAGCAACTGGATCACCATTTTTAAATATTAATAAATGAGGTACGCCCATAACACCATATTTTTGAGCTAGTTCTAGATTTTCATCAACATTAACAGTGATTATTTTTAAATCATCACGTTCTTTATCAACTTCTTCTATTACTGGCGCCAGCATACGACACGGTCCACACCAAGTTGCATAAAAATCAACTAATGTTTTTCCCTCGCTTATTTCTTTTTTAAATTCTTCTACATTACCTTTAAATTCCATACTATTTCTCCTCTCTATACTTTACTAAAACTGTTTCAATTTGATTAATTTCCAACTTGCCCTTTATAACCAAGTTATCTACTGTTTCTACATCGACAACACCATATTTTAAGAAAACATCTAGTGCATCTAAATTAAATTTGTTTGGGTCTTCTTCAACTTTATACTGATTTTTCAAGTCGTTAAATTCTTTTAACACGCTATATGCATTATCTGTATATTTTGAAATAAATACAGTATCAGTTAAAATTCTTTCACCAAGAGTTGAATTCTTCATATAATTGTTACCAAAAATTGGTAGGGACAGTATATAAAGAACAATAAATGTGATAAAGAAATGATATAACAAACCAACAAGTGCTCCCCCTATTTTAGAAGTGAATCCTAAAACTATTGTTGCATTTAGAATGGCTTCGAAAAAAGTTGATGCCATTAGCAATATCCGCAAACCGAATAATGCTACAAAAAATATAATTAAAAATGCTAGCATTTCATACAATAATATATTAAGTACTTGAACTCCCTTTATTTCTCCATAAAAATTGAAAAATGGAAGGTTATTATAAAGAAATTCTGAAACGATTCCTTTAAACAAAAATGCCACTACTAAAACGGCTACAAGTCCAATTGTCTTAACAGATTGATTTAAAAATCCTCTCTTAAATCCTAGTGCCGCACCCAAAAGTATAAAAACAATGATACCAATATCTAAAACGCTCATATGTTACCTCCTCTTTAATTATATTATATTTTACAAGAAAAATAAAGCAATTTAGTTTTTTTTATGTTAAAATTGAAAAAGGAGGTTGCTTATGGTAAATACTTTAAAAGTTGGAGATCAAACAAAAAAAGAAATGTCAGATTTTTATAAAGATTTTAAAAGAGAAAAAACGCCGCAATATGCTCTTTTTCAAGCAGATGTTGGCGATACTGTAGTAACTCTTTATGAATCGGGAAAAGTTGTTTTTCAAGGGAAAGATGCTGATGTTGATTATAATTTATGGCTGCAAAGAAATTCTAAATTGCATCCAGAAATTAAACAAAAGGAAAAAGAGAAAGAGAAAAAGGAAGATAAAACACCAACTAGAAGATATGACGGTGATACTGTTGGATCGGATGAAGTTGGTACTGGAGATTTTTTTGGACCAATTGTTGTGTCTTCTGCATATGTTAAAAAAGATGATGTTGAATTTTTAGAAGATTTAGGAGTTAAGGACTCTAAGAAGTTGACGGATGATATTATACTTGATATTGCTCCTAAAATAATGAAGCAAATCGCTTATGAAACAATTGTTTTAAGTAATGAGGAGTATAATAAAAACTACAGTAAAGATGTTAATATGAATAAAATAAAAGCTATACTGCATAATAAAGTATTAATTTTAATTTCAAAAAAAGTTGATAAATGTGAGTTTGTCGTAGTTGATCAATTTACAACACCTAAATCTTATTTCTTTTATTTGAAAGATTCTAAAAATGTTTTTAGAAATATTACTTTTTTGACTAAAGCTGAGAGTTTTTCGCTAAGTGTTGCATGTGCATCAATTATAAGCAGGTATTTCTTTATTAAAAAAATGGATGAACTTAGTGCCAAGTATAAAACAAGCATTCCTTATGGTGCTGGTGAAAAGGCCGATATTGCTGCTTCACTAATTGTGAAGGAATATGGATTTGAAGAATTGAAAAAAACGATCAAGATGAATTTTAAAAATATAGAAAAAGTAAAGTTATTAACAGAAAAGGAGTAAAATTACTCCTTTTAAAAACCACTTCTTTTAAACATTTTTTCTAATTCTTCTTTTTCATAAACAATTATAGTTGGCCTTCCATGAGGACAGTTGTAAGGATTTTTGCACTTTCGCAAATCGTTTATTAAATGTTCCATTTCCTCAATTGATAAATTATCATTTGCTTTAATTGATAATTTACAACTAAGATTAATTGCAATTTTTTCATTAAACTTTTCAATATCAAACTTCTTCTCTTTTTCAATAATGATTTCAAAAATTCTTCGAATTGCTTTTTCTTCATAATTTTTAGGAAGCCATGTTGGGTGTGATTTAACTATTATTGAATTAATACCAAACTCCTCTATTGAAAATCCCAACTCCTTAATTAAATTAAAATTTTCTTTTAAAACAATAAATTCAGACGGTGTGTATTCCAAAGTAATAGGAATTAACAATTCAATTGTATTAGTATCTGGTCTTCCCAAATCATCTTTGATAAATTCATACGTAATTCGCTCTTTAGCTGCATGCTGATCAATTAAGTACATACCAACCTCATTTTGAGCAATAATATATGTTCCAAATAAAGAGGCAACCGCTAATAAATAAGGAAGTTTTTCTTCTTTGTTTTCTTCATCCTTATTTGATAATTCAATTTCTTTTTTTTCAATTTTTTCTTCTTTTTCATTAACAGAGAAATCAAAAGTTTCTTGAACATAATCGTTTTTAATAACTTTTGGTATAAATTTTTTCCCACCTAAAATTTCTTCAATTTTTTTAAAAATTAAAAGTTTTAATTCTTCCATTTTACTAAATTTAATATCTTGTTTAGTAGGATGAATATTAACATCAATTAAAATTGAATCAACTTCAATATTTAAAATTACAATTGGAAATAAGTTATCTGGTTTGTAAGTGTGGTAGGCCTCGTTAATAGTTTTGTTGATTTCATTATTTTTAACAACTCTTCCATTAACAATTGTTATCATATGATTTCTGCTAGAACGATTTATTTCTGGTTTCGAAATAAAACCACTCACCTCATAGTCCTCATCACTAATTTCAATCTCAAACATATTACTGGCAACTTCAGAACCATAAACAGCCATTATAACTTTAAGTAAATCACCACTACCATCTGTTTGTAGTAATTTTTTTTCATTATTGAAAAGTGATATTTTAATGTTTGGATTGGATAGTGCTATTTTATTAACAAGATTAGTTATATTAGCAAGTTCTGCATAAAGATTTTTAACATATTTTAATCGAGCTGGTGTGTTAAAAAACAAATCATTTATTTTTATAATAGTCCCTTTTCTTGAAGATGAAGATGAAATATCAATTATTTTTCCACCTTCCAATTTGATTTTAGTACCAACTTCTCCGGTTGAAGTTATTAGCTCTATTTTACTAACACTGGCAATTGAGGCAAGTGCCTCACCTCTAAAACCTAGTGTTGAAATATTAAATAAATCTTTTTCTGTTAAAACTTTGCTAGTAGCATGGCGAAAGAATGCCATTTTAGCATCTTCCCTATCCATTCCAAAACCGTTGTCAGTTACTTTAATTTCTTTAATTCCAGATTCTTTTAATTCAATTTTAATTTCAGTAGCTCCTGCATCAATTGAATTTTCAACTAATTCTTTAACAACTGATTCGCATTTTTCAACAACTTCACCAGCTGCTATTTTATTGGCCAGTAGCTCATCCATTATCTTAATTTTTGTCATTTTCAACACTTCCTAACTGTTTTAAAAATTCTCGAGCAACTTTTGGAGTTAACATAGCTTCTAACTCTTCAATACTTGCTTCTCTCATGGCATTAATATTTTTATACTTAAGCAAAAGTTTTTCTTTTTTAACTTTACCAATTCCTGGTATATCATCTAAGATACTTTCCAAACTTCCTTTGCTTCTAAGTTGACGATGATAATTAATCGTAAATCTATGAACTTCATCTTGAATTCGTGAAATATATTTAAATAGTTCTGAATCTATTTTAACTTCTTCCAAAGGTTCAAAAGCAAGTAAAGCATTCGTTCTATGTTTATCATCTTTTTTAATACCAACGACTGGAATTTTCAGATTAAGATCGTTTATTACTTCTCTTGCAACATTAACCTGACCTACTCCACCATCAACCATAATTAAGTCTGGTTTTTTCAAGTCATCCATTAAAACACGAAAATATCTTCTATAAATTACTTCGCGCAAACTGCCATAGTCATCATGTTTTTCTTCAACTTTGAACTTCCTATATTCTTTTTTAAGAGGTCTTCCATCTTCAAAAACAACCATTCCCGATACGGCAAATTTTCCAAATAAAGTTGAATTATC
>SKGW01000044.1 GCA_007117285.1 Bacilli bacterium | reverse complement strand
CAACAAAATTAAGAGAAGTTCAGACTAGAAATGTTGAAACAACAAAAACAGAATATGTAAAAACACTACATTCATATAAAAATGAAATCATTACAGAAACAAGAAACGTAATCATTGGAGAGCAAGGTACATTATCTTGTAATCAATGGGCTGATAGCTCAACAAGAACAACTTATGAAGCTTGGTATTATGTAGGAGAAAGATTATTATCTTACCGTCCAGCAGATACAAGCACAAGATTCTTCGTTAGAACTTCAGTAGCTCAAGATGGTTATGACTGTGATGAAAACACTTGTACAGTTAAAAAAGCTTACTATAAAGAATATGAAAAAAGAACAACTACTGTAACTTCATCAACAAGTGATAGAGTTTGTGTTAGTTATTCATTAACTAGAAAACCTATTTACGGTGATAGAGTAATTACATATGTTAAAACAACACCTGTTTATGTAGATGTTCCAAAAGAAGTTACATCAACAGTAAAACAATATAGATATAGACTTGGAAAAGTAGAAGTTGATACAGATACTACAGTTAAATGGAGTACAAGCAAAACAGATACAACTTTATTAAACCAAGGATTTAAATTAACTGGCAATAGTAGAACAAGGTCTTAAAAGGGGGGGATTAAAATGACTAATAAAAAAGTATTTACAATTTTAGACAAAGATGGAAACAAAATATATTTAAATGAAGATCAAATTTTTGTCGAAGAAACATTAGATGAAGTCATTAATGATGATTCCAAAGAAGAATTAGCAGAAAGAATAGCAGATAAAATCGAAGAAAAAGATGAAATTGCCGAAGCTAGAGAAATCATTAGAGAAAACGATAGAAAAAAAGAAAACAGAAAGAAGTATATGGCAGTAGGTCTTGCAGTTGTAATAGGTGCAACAGCTATGTACGCACTTCAAAAATGCGATCCATTTGGTAATAATAAAGAAATAGTTATTGAATTAGAAGAAAACGAAATTGATTACGATGAAATCGTTGAAGAAGTTGTTGAAGCCGTTGTTCCAATGGTAGAAGAAGCTTCAGAAGCAGGAATTTATGATATCGAAGGAATTGAAGGACTTACTATTGAACAAATGGTAAACTACTGGATTTCAATGAACTATGATGAATTAGATCCAAAAGAACATGCAATTTTATACAAAGGTTCATTAACAGGAGCTTCAATATTGAGAGATGCAGATACTTCAATGAACTATATTGCTGCTCATTCAAGATTTGCAAAAACAGATGAAAGAATTTTCTTGGAAGATTACATTACAAACGAACGAGATAGTAAAGCAGTATCTGATTTTCAAAAAAGTCTTGCAGAGTGGAATACAAGAGGTTCAGAAAATAAAAAAGAAACTGAACAAAAAATAAATGATCAACTTGAAACACTTTATAAAGATGGTGGTTGGAGAGCAATTTCTCCAAGAGCAAATGCAATGATTATAAGTCTTGCGTATGAAGCTCACTTCGATATGGATTTAGATAAAGAAATTCACGAAGCAATCATAGCTTTCGCTGATGAAAGAGAAATTTGTGAAGATGAAGTTGCTAGTTTATACCACGATTCTAAAATGGAAGGCGAAGCAGAATTCGTTGAATGGCTTGAAAGACTTCGTGTAATTCAAGAAGAAAAAAGTTTAGAATCAAGATATGATGAAATAATTCAATTAATTAAAGAACGTGCAATAATTGTTGAAGTTGAAAAATTCAACTATGAAGAAAAAGATCTTGCAACAAAAACACCAGAACAACAAGCGATAGTTCGTGAAATTAATGAAGGAAACGGAAAAAACACAGCACCGAAAGTTATCAAAACAGAAACAATAACACCAAAAGTTGTAACACCAGTTCCTGGAGTTCCGGAAACTGAAAAGCCGATGACACAAACAGAAATCAATAATTACAACCAAAACCAAGCAAATTATTGGGAAAGTTTTAGATTAGGTAATAACCAAGGTGTGGCAGATGCTATAAAGGACAATGAATTGGGAAGAAATACAAACTATAATTCTCAAAACGTACCTTCAAGTGTAACAGATAGAGCTGCATATATTGAGGGTTATGACAAAGGATATCTAGATACTAGAAATCAATTTTTAGAAACTCAAAACAAATTAGTTGAGGATCTTAATAAAAATTTACCAGCTGGTGGAGTGATTCACAAAGAATCAGAATCGATTTATTACGATACAGTTGGAAGTGACTTTGGATATGATAAAGATGGAAATCCTACTTATAAAGGAGAGCCGGTTGAACTTCATGACCCAAATAGAACAGCACCAGCTCCAACAGAGCAAATTATTAATACAACTGAAGATATTGGTAACACACCAGCACAAACGAGCGGCACTTACATAGAACCAAGTCCAACAGATGATATTCAGCCTGGAGAAGAATTAAAATTCGAAGAAGGTTCGGATACAATATTGTTAAACTCAGTTGATTTAAAAGAACTTAGAAATCAATTAGTAGCAAGTCTTGAAAACAATCAAGACACACTTAATAAAACAAAAGCTTAAACAGAAATTAAATTTCTGTTTTTTCTTTGCAAAAAAACATCAACTCAGAAAGCCTTTAAAACCAAAGTTTAAAAAAAAAACCCTTCGAAAACCCCTTGTTTTACAATGTAAAATTGATTATCAATTTGTTTGACATAAAAGATGATAAGTGATATTATTATATAAGATAGGGAGGGTAGCGTATGACAGAAAAATTTTTATTTGAATATCAAAACGAAGCTGAATTTAAAAAGCTTGAACGCTCAGTAAAAAAGTATAATATGCTTTCATACAAAAAACTATATTTCGACTACTACCCTTCATTAAGAGCGGGTACATTTTTAGGTGACATAATAGTTGAAGACAACGAAAAAAACACAAAAAGTTATGAACTAAAACTTCCAACCGATATGTTATTCATAAAAGTTCACGGACGCTTAAAGCTAAAATATACAGTATATATAGATACAAGAATGATCGTTCTTCAAACAATCGAACCAGAAAAAATATTGCTAGAAGGACATCAAACAGAACTATCTTCATATAAAGGAGTTATGGTTTCCAACAATAACTCAGAAAAAGATAAATTTAAAATAAACTTATTAAATAGTCTTACTAAATAAAAAAAACAACTTTCGTTGTTATTTTTTTTATGGTGCAGGTGGAGGGACTTGAACCCACAAGCCGTAAGGCGCTAGATCCTAAGTCTAGTGCGTCTGCCAATTTCGCCACACCTGCGTGGTGGACCCTGAAGGATTCGAACCTTCGACCGCCCGGTTATGAGCCGGGAGCTCTAACCAACTGAGCTAAGGGTCCGCTTTCATTACTTAATAATAGTAACATATTAGAACTATTTATGCAATATATTTACTGTCAAGTTGGACAATTTTTCAAAAAAACAAATTGTTAATATATAATACCTCAAAACACCAACAAAATCAATGAAAAATACAGTTTTTTCAAAAACAAAATCTAATAATAAAAATTAAAATAATTTACATTAAAAAAATAAACAATGTCAAATTATTGTTTTTCATCAGATCCTTAAGTATAATCAAAATATAAACAAAGGAGGATTAATGATGGAAAAATTGGCAAAAAAAATCAGAGAAATCCCTTCAATAAATTTAATATTAAATGGACTGGTGCTTACTATTGTCATAATGACAGTAGTACCTTTAGTAATGTACATTGGAAACGAAAGTGAATGTGGAAACGAATATTCACTAAGCGAAACATATAAAGAATCAAATTAAAGCATAAAGCTTTTTTTTTTCAAAAAAAATTGCTTGTATAATAGGGCTTATGTTATAATTTTAAATAGGAGCGTGATAACATGAAATTATATAATTCACTTACCAAAAAAATAGAAAATTTCATTCCCTTTAATGAAAATGAAGTAACAATGTACACATGCGGTCCAACCGTATATCATTATGCACATATTGGGAATCTAAGAACATATATATTTGAAGATGTGTTAGAAAAATCATTACAATATTTTGGCTACAACGTAAAAAGAGTTATGAACATAACTGACGTTGGTCACTTATCATCAGATGCCGATACAGGTGAGGACAAGATGGTAGCTGGAGCAAAACGAGAAAACAAATCAGTTCTCGAAATAGCAGACTACTACACAAAAGCTTTTTTTAATGATACAAAAAAACTAAACATAAGAACGCCTGAAATAGTTGAAAAAGCAACTGACCATGTTGATAAATATATAGTTATGGTACAAGACTTATTAGAAAAAGATATTGCCTATAAAGCTGGGGGCAATATATATTTTGATATTACAAAATACGATAAGTATTATGAACTATCAGGAAAAAATGTCGAAGATTTAAAAATAGCAGTTCGTGATGATGTAGAACAAGATGATAATAAAAAAAATCCATTTGACTTTGTACTTTGGTTTACAAAATCAAAATTTGAAGATCAAGATTTAAAATGGGAAAGTCCATTTGGAATGGGCTATCCAGGTTGGCATATTGAATGTTCAGCAATCGCACTCCACTATCTAGGAGATCATCTAGATATTCACTGTGGTGGAGTTGATAATATATTTCCACATCACACAAACGAAATCGCGCAAACAGAATGTCACCTAGGTCATAAATGGTGTAACTTTTGGCTACACGGAGAACACTTAAACGATGAAACTGGTAAAATGAGCAAATCAAAAGGTGAATTCTTAACATTATCAGTTTTAGAAGAAAAGGGCTACCATCCACTTGCATATAGATTCTTCTGTTTAAAATCGCACTATCGCAATCAATTAGTTTTCAATTATGATAGTATGGACTATGCAACAAACGAATATAACAAACTAAAGAAAAAAGTATTATCATTAAAAAACGATAACAAAGAAGAAATTGACTTTGAAAAAGTTATGGAATATACAAAAAAATACAAAGAAGCACTAGCTGATGATCTAAACACATCAAAAGCATTGACTGTATTATTTGATGTGTTAAAAGATGCACAACTAAACAGCACAACAAAATTAACACTAATTGAGGATTTCGATAAAGTTTTATCAATCGATTTAACAAAAGAAATTGAAGTAGATGAGGAACTAGAAAAGTATATATTCGAACAAATCGAAAAAAGAAATAATGCAAAAAAAGAAAAAAACTATGCACTAGCAGATCAAATAAGAGAAGAACTGTTAGAGAAGGGCATAAAGATAAAAGATAACAAAGACAATACAACATACGAAATATAGGAGGTAATAAATATGAATTTATTTTTATTAAGATACGAGGACTTACTTACAAT
>SKGW01000071.1 GCA_007117285.1 Bacilli bacterium | reverse complement strand
TAAACTTAAATTATTTAAATTATTTTCAAGATATTTATTAACAGTTGCAGATCCTTGAGACCCCATAATAATTAAAACTAATTTTTTGTTTGGATCAAGTCCTACTTCTGATTTGGACATAGCTTCAACATTTAATGCGTATTCTGCCGAAGGATTTCCAATTTTAAAATCTCTAATATCAGGATGAACACCTATTGTATTGGCATAAGAAGTCAAAATTGCTGTTACTTTCTTGCTTAAAAATTTATTAGCTCTACCAATTATTTTATTTTGTTCATGAATAAAACATTTTATTTTTAGTTTACTTGCTGCTCTGATAACAGGAACAGTAACGTGTCCACCAAAACCAATAACGACATCTGGTTTTATGATTTTAAACCTTTTTTTTAATAAGTAATAACTTTTAAAATATGCTCCGATTAGTTTAAAGTTTTTCCATATCTTAACTCTTTCAAAATGATAACTATCAATTTGTAAAAAGTTGATTGCATTTTTATTTATCAAGGTGTTTTCAACACCATATTTTGTTCCTACGTAAAGAATTTCTGCGTCTGGTTCAAGTTCCTTTATTTTTTTTATTAAAGAAATGGCTGGATATATGTGTCCACCTGAACCACTTGCACTGATTACAACTTTCATATTTCACTTCCTTATTAAACATTATATCATGATATAAGAAAAAAAAGTGATTTTAATCACTTTAATTCCCTAATATATTTCTTCAATTGTACAGCCTCACTACCTAGAATAATTTTTAATTGATTTTCAATTTCAACGATACCTTTAGCACCCATTTTTTCGATAGAAACCTTATTTACTAGGCTCATATCTTTTAGTGTTACTACAAATCTTGATTTTGTCGATTCGTAGTCCAAGATGTTATGCGTACCACCTAATGAATCAATTAATTTATTAATTCTAATTCTAAAATCTTTTTTCTTTGAGGTAGTAATGGCCAATGCTATTATTAGCAAAAAAACGCTAATAAATAAGTAAGTCACGTATTCCACTTTCATCACCAAAATAAGTATACTACATTTCTATTTTTTTATCAAATTCATTGAATATAATCTGTTTTTAATGTAATATTAAGTTAGGTGATACTTATGAAAACATTGAGCAAATTAAAGACAAATAAAAAATTAATTTTTGTTATTTTTGCGATGTTTTTAATAAGCCTAATTTCACTTTATGCTACTCAAAAATCTTTTTCTATGTTCTCGATGGATCTTGTTTATAGACAAATTTTGTGGTATTCAATAGGATTTATCGTTATATATGTTGTAGTTTTTTTAGAAAATGATTTTTTTTCCAAATATGTCTGGTCGCTTTATATTCTTGGAAATGTTTCTTTACTTGCTCTACTTCTTTTTGCAGAACCAATTAATAATGCTAGTAGATGGTTTATTATTCCTTATGTCGGGACCATCCAGCCCAGCGAATTTGTAAAAATTATTCTTATTCTAGTAGTGTCTGCTATGGTTACTAAGTTTAACAACAGTTATGATAAGCCATCTCCCAAAGAAGAACTTTTCTTTCTTTTAAAAGTTGGTTTTATTGTTGGAATTCCAAGTGTTTTAACTTTTCTTCAACCCGATACTGGTGTTGTTATAATTTATTTAGTTTTAACATTAGTAATTCTTTTTGTTGGAGGAATTAGATATAGATGGTTTCTTGGCTTTCTTGCTTTATTAGGAGGTGCTATTACATTTGTTTTAAGTTTATTTTTTATTAGTACTGATCTTTTTATTAAAGTACTTGGAACTGATTTTTTCCTAAGAGTTGATCGATTATTAGATTGGGGTTCTAAAACAGGCTTCCAGCTTGAAAGTGGTTTAATTGCTATTGGAAATGGAACTTTCTTTGGTTCAGGAATCGGTAATACACCTATTTATTTTCCTGAGGCACAAACTGATTTTATTTTTGCTGTTTATGCAAATAATTTTGGATTTTTAGGTGTTTTAATTCTTTTTTTAACTTTTGGATTTTTATACTATGTTTTAGTTAAGATAGCTTTTAATTCACACAATTTTAGAAATCATTATATTGTTGCTGGATTTATTGGAATACTTCTTTATCAGCAATTACAAAACATTGGAATGACTTTTGGTTTATTTCCTCTAACCGGAATTACATTACCTTTTATTAGTGCAGGTGGCTCTAGTTTACTAAGTTATATGATAATGGTTGGAATTATAGTTAATATTGCAAATGAAAAATAGTAGCAAAAAAGTGAACTGAACCTAAAAAGTTGGGTGGGTTTTAACGAACTCGCTATCTTTATATAGTGCTCATTAACTTATTTCTATATTCATTTGGGCTTGTTATTAATTTTGCTACTATTCTAATTTCATTATAATATTTTACATACTCATGTATTTGACTTATTAAATCTTTTCCATTTTCATATTTATATTCTTTATTTTACCGTATTTCTTATTTTAATTTTCCGAAAATGTTTTCAGGTGGTGAATTAGAAAAATCTCTAGCCCTTATGATTATTGACTTTTTTTCTAATTAAATTAATCAATCTATGCTAATCTATAGTTGTTTTAAAAATTAGTATGTCTCCAGTTTGCCATTTTTAAGGGACTTATTTTACATTATACATGGCAAATTTCACGATAATTTAGTCTCCCTGATATTTCGGAAATTTCGAATCAGCAGCAAGCTTTTTAGGGAAAAATATTTAACTTAACAACATCAAAATCAATACTACATTCAAAGTAACTGTAAAATTTGCCGTCTAATTTATTAATATTTGATTTTCTTAATTTAAAAGAATTTGCGTGACCTAAAACCCCTAAGTACGAATTTAATCTTGCCTGTATTTTATTTTTTTCTATATTACCAAGATTTCCTTTATACAACATTTTATTAATATTCACTATTAATAAATAAAAATTGTTCTTAATTCTTGGCGTTATATATTTACGAAAGGGCTTTAAAAATGTTCCTAAAAATTCAACTCCGTGCTCTATGTTTTGTAAATATATTTTTTAGGGTGGAGTTCTAAATCTAACTTTTTCTTTAAAAATTTTCTTATTTTCGGAATAATATTAAGTAATTCTTCTTTATCAGTTGATAGTAAAATAAAGTCATCTACATAGCGTCCATAATATTTAATTTTTAGTTCACTTTTTATAAAATGATCAAATTCACTTAAATAAAAATTAGCGAAAATTTGATTAGTATAATTTCCTATCGGTAATCCACAATTTTCTTTAGAATGAAACAAACTTTTTGATTTTGGTAGATCCTCCCATTTATTAAATGGAGATTTTATTTTACAATTATCAATAGGGTTTGTATCAATAACTTTTTTGCATAATTTAATTAGCGATTCCTTGTCACAATAATCATATTTAGCATTTATAAAAACTTCAAGTCTATTAAACAAAGTCAATTTATTTATACTCATGAAATACCCGGAAATATCTAATTTTAATACATAACAATCATCTTTATAGTTTCTACTACATTTTCTAATGAATCGCTCTATTCTGTTAATTCCAAAATGAGTTCCCTTACCTTTTCTACAACTATACGAATCGTATATAAACTCTTTTTCAAACGCATTTTCTAATTTCATTACAATTAAATGGTGAACTATTCTATCTCTAAAGTCAGATGCAAAGATTTCTCTTTTAACTGGTTTTTCAACAATAAAAACAGATAAAGGAGATACTCTATAATCCCCTTCATCTATTTCTTCCCATAATTTTATTAAATTTGATTCATAATCAAGATCAAACTCTAAACACTCTATTTTATTTCTCTTGTTTTTTCGGCAATTATAGTATGCTAAAAAAACATCTTCTAGTTTAATTGACGTATCATGTTCTTCTAAAATCCATTCATTCACTAACAAACTCCTAATATTTAAGTCCCAGGAGACAACGAACCGAGTTCCCGTTAGCCTGCGAATTAGTATTGCGGTTAACAGTGGAATTACTCGAGTTCAAGTTGCGTCTCCAAGCATTAGAGCCAGAGGGCGATGATGACCACCAGTTACCGTTCAAAACGACATTGCTAAGAGATCCCGAAGTGTTACGGTTACCGGTGGATGTAAATAAGAAAAAACACACCAACTCGCTAAAAATGACTACTTACTCATCTTATATTCGCTTGAATATAGATATTATATTCCCGCATAAAAGCGGAGAGCCATCGGACTTAAGAGGCACTCTCCTAAACGGCATTACCATTTAGAACTCCGGCCATTTATCTTTTTAAAACTTTTTCCCAACCAATAAGCTGTCTTCTTACATTTTCAATATCTATACTAACTTTTACATGTTCTTTCATATTGATTTCATGTAAATCAAATAATAATCTAAGTAACAACTTAACGACTTCTATATTTAAAATAGCATTTTCTATCTTTTCTAGTTTAGTTAAAGCATTTTTTGTTTTATTTGCTATATAAACATTCATAAGCAAATCCATCATCTCATTTTTCAGTTTTTCACCAATCGTATACTTATACTCCCGAGCTAAGTTTTTAATTAATTTAAAACTATATAACAATAATAAATAACTTGATCTATATACAGGTAGTTCTATATTATGAATTTTATTTGTCATCTAATAATAATTTTCTATATTCTTTAATTTTAAGCATAGCTTCATCATTAGTTAAATCAACTGATTTTAATATATCATCAATAATATAATCTACAGAACTTAAGACAACTTCAAAATCATATTTCAATAATTTAATAAACTTCAAATACTTATCAAGTTCTGATACTGGAAAACCACATTTATCAGTTTCATTAGAAAACTTAGTTAATTTCAAACTGAGTTCATTACTCATTAACTTAGCATCTTCACCTAAAAATATATAAAAATTACCGTTTTTAAACAAGTATGATTTATCAGCATTTTCAACCTTTTTCTCTAAATATTTGTTATATAACTTACTCATTTAACACCTCTATTATTATTGTTTTTCGAGCCCAGCAAGGCGATAATGACTTGCTGGGACTTATAATTATTTTTTTTATTACTTTATTTTTTTTCGTTTGTTATTGAAGTTATTTGTCATTCGCTACGCGAACGAAAGGTCACTTTCCCTCTGAGGGAAAGTGAAGGTGAAAGCCTTCGCTCTCTCGAGCTCGGCGGTTAAGGTCCCAGGAGACAACGAACCGAGTACCCGTAAGCCTGCGAAGTAGTATTGCGGAGAACAGAGGAAAGACTCGAGTTCAAGCCGCGTCTCCAAGCAGCAGAGCCAGAGGGCGATGATGACCACCAGAGACCGTCCGAACCGACAACGCAAAGAGACCCCGAAGTAGCACGGTAACCGGGGGGGAGGGCGGTGAATCCTGTTAAATTATTTAAACTTTGATCATTACCGATAGCACAAGCATTAGCACTAGTATCCCAATTGGCTGTCGATGCTAATGCTTTTCCTATCTGCGTTGATACTCCTCCACACCAATATTCTGAATTTGCACTTAAATAATCAGTTAACGCTGTAAATTCATTATCAG
>SKGW01000025.1 GCA_007117285.1 Bacilli bacterium | reverse complement strand
CATCCTTTGGAGAATGAAAACTTAACAATTTTAAATGTTGAAAATTTGTGTGTGAGTACTAGCGGTGGTTATGAGAGATTTTTCGAAATAGAAGGAGAAAGGTTTAGTCATATTATAAATCCAAAAACACTTTTTCCAGAAACGCATTTTTTAAGTGTAACAGTTTTATCAAAAGACAGTACATTAGCAGATGTTTTAACTACAATACTGTTTTTGATGCCAATTGAAGAAGGCCAAAGTTTTGTTTCTAATTTAGATGTTGAGGCAATATGGTATTTGGAAGACGGATCTTTAGTTAGGACTGAGGGGTTTTCAAAATATGAATAAGTATGATTTTTTCATGATATTTATTTTGTTTTCTCTTAGTTTAGTTTTTTACTTTATTTTAAATAGTGGAGCTAGCGCTTCGATTGCTTTGGTAAAATATGATGGAGAAATTATAAAAGAAATTGACTTGAGTAAACCTGGTTCTAATCTTTATGAGGTTCAGGGTGCTAATGGAAAAGTGGTAATTGAAACACTTGATGGTAAGATTCGAGTTATTGAAGAAACAAGCCCTTATAATATTTGTTCTAAAATGGGATGGTCTAGTAGTGAAAGCGATATAATTGTGTGCCTGCCCAACAAAGTAGTTATCGAACTTGTATCAACTGAAGTCGACACAATTATTTATTAAGGAGTTATTATGGAACTGAAAAAACAGATGCAAATTTCTATGTTATTAACTTTAGCGGTTGTCATAAGCATAATTGAAAGTTTTTTTCCGGTATTTAATAATTTAATTCCAGGATTTAAATTGGGACTTGCAAATGCCGTTGTTCTTTTTGCGTTGTTTGTTTTTTCTTTTAAAGACGCTGTCTATATTTCTTTTTTAAAAGTGCTATTAGTTGGTATTCTTAGAACGGGACTTTTTAGTGTAACTTTTTTCTTTAGTTTATCAGGTGCTGTTTTGAGTATATTAATGATGGGATTTTTTAAAACATCAGACAAGTTTTCTATAATTGGCATAAGTATTGTTGGAGCAGTTTTTCATGGAGTGGGGCAGATTTTATTTGCAACTTTTTACATGGAATCATACAAGATTTTAAACATTATCCCACTAATAATATTAATATCAATTCCTTCTGGAATTGTAGTGGGAATTTTAAGCAAAAAAATTGTTTTACATTATAGAGAAGATTTTGCATAAAATCATTGCAATTTTTCTTCTTTTTATGTATGATTAGATTGTAAAATAAGGAGGAAAAATGAAAAAATTATTAATTGTTCTAGGTTTGTTAGTTTTAACTGGTTGTGTTGCAGCTGAGGAAAGTGAAAAAGGAGATTACACTCCAGGAACTTACTTTGGGTACGAAGTTATGGAAGGTGAGCGTGCTAACGTTAAATTAGCAACAATCGTTGTTAATGAAGACGGATTTATTGAAAGTGTATTTTTAGATGCAACTTATAATAAAGATGGTGTTCCACACACTAAAAAAGCTCTTGGTGATGACTATAATATGAAACCAACTTCAGCTAATATTGGCGTAATTGAAGGTGGAGCTGAGTGGTTTGAACAAGCTAATTCACTTGAAGCTAAAGTACTTGAGGAGCAAGGTCTTGATTGGTTAACTTGGGTTGACGAGGAAGAAACTACAACAGACGCTGTAAGCGGTGTAACAATGAGAGTTAACGGACTTGTCAAAGCAATTGAAAAAGCATTAGAAGAAGCTAAATAATAGCTTCTTTTTTGTTAATTGTTATTGAATTATGTTTATGATATAATAGGAACGGTGATTTTATGAAGAAAATTTTTGCATTTAGTGGTATTTTTTTGTTAATTGATCAAGCTACTAAATTTATTATTATTAATATAATTGAGCACGGCGGAGAAGTGGAAATCATTCCATCTTTTTTCTCGCTAGCATATGTTAGAAACTATGGTGCTGCGTTTAGTATTTTGCAAAACAATTTGCTGTTCTTAATTTCAGCCTCAGTAGTAGCTTTAGTAGTTATTATATTTATGTTTATAAAAGACGCCCCACTAAAAAAATATGATATTTTTGTTTATGCCATGTTAATTGGTGGAATAGTGGGCAATTTAGTTGATCGAGTTTTTAGAGGATACGTTGTTGATTTTTTATCATTTGATATTTTTGGATATCACTTTCCGGTATTTAATTTAGCAGATACTTTTATTGTTTGTTCGATCGCCTATATCTTAATATTTGGTGATTGGAGTGAAAAAAATGAAAATAAAAGTTGATGAACCAGGAAGTAGAATTGATATTTTTCTTTCACAAAATTTAGAATTTAGCCGAAGTAAAATTCAAAAAATGTTAAATAAAGACTTAATTAAAGTTAATGGTTTAACTGTTAAAACTAGCTATACGGTTAAAGAGAATGATGAAATAGAAGTTGGTGTTTTTGAGGAAGTTAATGAAGATTTAGTCCCAAGAGATATACCACTTGATATAATTTATGAAGATGATAAACTTTTGGTAGTTAATAAGCAAAATGGACTTGTGGTTCACCCTGGAGCAGGTAATCGTGATTTCACAATGGCTAATGCGCTTGTTTATCATTTTGATGAACTAAGTGAACCAATTTCAAACAGGCCCGGTATTGTTCATAGAATTGATGCATACACAACTGGTTTGTTAGTTGTTGCAAAAAATGATGAAGTTCATGCTTTTTTAACAGACCAAATTTCTAAAAGGAAAATGGAGCGAAAGTATTTAGCACTTGTTTGGGGTAAAATTGAAAACGATACCGGAACTATTGACGCTCCAATCGGAAGAGATGTCAAAGATCGTAAGAAGCAGGCGGTTACATCTAATAATAGCAAATCAGCAGTAACTCACTTTAAAGTTTTAGAGCGCTATGAAAGAGCAACTTTAATCGAAGTTGCGCTAGAAACAGGAAGAACTCATCAAATAAGAGTTCATATGGACTACATAGGTTTTCCAATAGTTAATGATTCTGTATACGGAAGAAGAAAAAAAATTGATGATTCTGGTCAAATGTTACATGCCAAAACACTTTCTTTTATCCATCCTAATGGAGAAGAAATGACTTTTGAGGTGGAACCATCAACTGAATTTTTAAATATCTTAAATAAATTTAAGGATGGAGGTGGATTATGACGAAATTTTCTGCAAAAACAGATGAAAATGTTTTAAAGTTGTTGCACTATTTTGTTGTGGAAGAAGATTACAATCCAATCATCATCCATGGTGGTGAAGATGAAATTTGGCTTGAAAACGTTGAGGCTGAATATAATGTAATTAGAATTTGTTCAAAATATATTCATAACGAAGAACAACTTGATTTTGATTATGATAAAGTCGAACATATTATCAAAGGAATTAAGAAAAAAGCATTGTTGCTTAAAATAAATATGTTAAATGTTTTCACCAATGTAAACGAAGACTTAAACCTTGAGAGTGGTCAAAGTAATATAATAGCTGTCAATGTTAAAAAAATGAAAGATATATATTCAAATAAATTAATTATCAAAGCCTTTCCTAATATAAAAGACAAGACTAGTTTTCTGGAAAAAGGAGAAGATTTAATCATGAAGATATCTGATGAGATAAATAAAAAAAATATTATTGAAGCAAAAAAAAGCGAGAAAATTTTTAAAAACAACACGCCAGTTATTACATATGCGTTAATAGCTTTAAATATTTTGGTATTCCTAGCAATGTATGTGTTAGGAGAAGGTAGTTTGCATATTCAAACTTTAGTTGATTTTGGAGCAAGTTATCCACCTTTTATTAGAAATGGTGAATACTATCGTTTGATTACTAGCGGTTTCTTGCATATTGGTTTTATGCATTTGCTGTTTAACAATTATGCTCTTTATATAATTGGACCGCAAGTTGAGAACTTCTTTGGTAGAATTAAATTTTTAACAATTTATTTTGGAAGCATTTTTATTGCAAGTTTAATGTCAATGTTATTTTTTGAAGGTGTTAGTGCGGGAGCGAGTGGAGCGATTTTTGGTTTGTTAGGTGCTATATTGTATTTTGGATATCACTATCGTGTATATTTAGGAAATGCGCTTCGTTCACAAATTATACCTCTAATTATTCTAAACCTGTTGATTGGGTTTTCAATCGAGAGCATTAACGATGCGGCGCATATTGGTGGTTTAATCGGTGGTGTTATAGTTGCTGCTTTAGTTGGTGTTACTGGTAAGACTAGTAAATTTGAGCAATTAAATGCAGGTGTTATTGGAGCAATACTTACAGGATTTTTAATATATTTAGGTTTTTTTAATTGAAAGGTGAGAGTATGGATAATATAAATAGAGAAATATTACGACCAATTGGAATACTTATAATTAGCGGAGTTGGACTTCTGAGTATATTTTTTTTCTTTAATAAAATATTTTTAGGAATTTCATTTGGTCTGTTAATTGTTGATTCAGTTACAGCTATTAGTCAAAAATAAAAGCATATGATTTCTCATATGCTCTTTTTTATTTTTTTATAATTTTCTGTATAAACTAGAAGCTCGTCCTAGTATTTTTCCACTTTTCATTATGATTGGCTCATATTCATCGTTTTCCGGCTGCAATCTTATGTGATCTTTTTCTCGATAAAATCTTTTTAATGTAACTTCATATTCATCGGTCATTGCAACAACAATGTCGCCATTTTTAACAAGTTCGCCTTTTTCAACAATAACTATGTCATCATCAAAAATTCCAACATTCACCATACTGTCTCCTCTAACTCGAAGTGCAAAAAAGTCTTCTTTGTTAGTTAAGTACGAACTTGGCACTTGAAAGAAAGTATCGGGCTGTTCTATTGCCTCAATTGGGTTTCCGGCAGTTACTGTACCTAATAGAGGTATTTCAACAGTTAAATCTCCCTTGTCAATATATTCATTTTCGACTTGTAATTCAATTGCTCTATTTTTAGAGTTATTTTTTTTAATATAACCTTTTTCTTCTAATTTTTCTAAGTGGGCGTGAATAGTTGCAGGTGAGGATACTTCTAACTTTTCCGCAATTTCTCTAACGGTAGGTGGGTATCCATATTGCGAGATGTATAGTTTAATATAATTTAAAGTGTCTTCTTGCCTTTTGGTAAGAGCCATATAAATCGCCTCCTTTGTAAACTGTTTACATTTTATCACAAAATTTGTCAAATAGCAAACATTCGTTCGTTTTTGCGTTGACAAGAACATTTGTTCGTGTTATTATTAGATTAACAAAGGAGGGGTTTTATGTTAGAAATTCTAAAAAGCAAGCCCATTGTACTATTAGTCGTATTCTTTTTATCATTATCAATAATTGATGGTTATCGTGATAATGGCAGTATATTTGAAGATTCTCTTGGTGAGGATGAATTAGTAATTAATAATATTTATTGGGAAGATATGGATGAAAAATATAGTGCAATAATTGATTAAGGAAATTGTTATTTCCTTTTTTTTTTGTTATACTATTTTATAGTAGAGAAGGTGTTTTATGGAACAGAAAGTAATTAACTATATAAAATCAATTGGGATAGACATGATTGATGAGGCGAACAGTGGTCATCCAGGTATTGTTTTATCAGCAGCCCCAATTATGTATTCACTTTATGCTAATCATTTGAGAATTGATAAAAATAGTTTAAAGAGTGATGGACGTGATCGTTTTGTTTTATCAGCTGGACATGGTTCAGCACTTTTATATTCAACTTTATATATGTTTGGTCTTTCTTTAAGTGAAGATGATTTACAAAATTTTAGAAAAAAAGGTTTTAAAACACCGGGTCATCCTGAAAACTTTATAACTGATGCTGTTGAAATGACAACGGGACCATTAGGTCAGGGGATTGCTGGTGCTGTTGGAATGGCTATTGCTGCTAAGATTAAAAAACTAGATTATAAAGTTTATGTTCTTTGTGGTGATGGTGATTTAATGGAGGGTATTAGTTATGAAGCCCTTTCATTAGCGGGCAGATTAAAATTAGATAATTTGATTTTGATATATGATTCAAATGACATTACATTAGACGGACCATTGTCTAAATCTTTTAATGAAAATATTCAAAAAAGATTTGAAGCGATTGATTTTGATTATTCTCTTGTTGAAGACGGTAATGATCTAGTTAATTTAAATGAAAAAATAGAACATGCAAAAGAAATGAAATTACCATCTATAATTGAGGTTAAAACAATTATCGGTGAGGGCACTTCGGTTTCGGGAACTAATGAAGCTCATGGGAAACCACTTTCCAAAGAAGATGTTGTTTCTTTGAAGGGTAGTTTTGAAATTGAAAGTAGATTTATTGTTCCAAGTGAGATTAGAAAGTTTGCTCAAGAAAAACTTAATTCACGTAGTGAGATTTTAATAGATGAAGAGGAAACAATTAATTTAGATATTGATTGTAAAGATTTGTACTCCAAGGAAGAAGAAATACGAGCAAGTGGACAAAAAATACTTAGTAGGTTGGTTGAAAACAATCATTTAATTGTTGGTGGAAGTGCTGATTTATCTAGTTCCACTAAAGCTTATGTAAAAAGTGTTGGTGATTTTTCGGTTGAAAACAGAGAAGGCCGAAATATTTGGTATGGTGTTCGCGAACATGCAATGGGAACAATTACAAATGGTTTAGCACTAAGCAACTTAAAACCGTTTTGTTCAACATTTTTAGCGTTTGCAGATTATATGAAACCAGCAATTAGATTATCTGCAATAATGAACATTCCATCAGTATTTATATTTACTCATGATTCAATTGGAATTGGAGCAGATGGACCAACTCATCAACCGGTTGAACAACTTGCAATGCTAAGAAGCACACCTAATTTAAATGTCTTCAGGCCAGCCGATATTAAGGAAGTAGAAGGAGCATTTAAAATAGCTTTTGCTTCTATAAGTCCTTCAGCTATAGTTTTATCAAGAGGTACAGTTGAAACTCAAAAATTAACTAATTATAAGAATGTTTCAAAAGGTGCTTATATCGTTAGAAAAGAAAAAACATTGCACGGTATTATTATTGCAACAGGCAGTGAAGTTTCTCTAGCGGTTAATGTTGCTAATAAATTATTTGAAGATAAAAAAATTGATCTTAGAGTGATCAGCATGCCTTGCATGGAAATATTTAAAAACCAAACAGAAAAGTATAAAGAAAAAATTATGCCAAGTGGGTATAAAAAAATTGTAATTGAAGCTGGATCATCTTTTGGGTGGGAAGGATTTGTGTATTCATCTAAATATTTAATTAATGTAAATGAATACGGAGTTAGTTCTTCACCTGAAGAAGTTTTAGATTATATGGGATTTAGCGAAGAAAAAATAATTGAAAAAATAATTAAACTAATATAGTTGATAATCTTTTTAATATTTAGTAAACTAATAATGTTAGGAGGTAATAATATGGACTGGACAGCACTTATATTCGATATTTTAAAAATTTTAGGTGGTCTAATTGTTGGAGCATTACTGGGATTTTTTATAGCAAAAAAATACATGGAAAAATATATGAGAGAAAACCCTCCAATTAATGAACAAATGATTAGAGCATTAATGATGCAAATGGGAAGAACTCCAAGTCAAAAACAAGTTAATCAAATGATGAATCAAATGACTAAACATATGAAATAGTCATTTTTCATTGTTATGAAATAACAAATGATATATAATCTAGAAGAGGTGTTTTATGAAAATAAAATATAATTTATTAAAAAAAGAAAAAGATACAATGGCTAGATTGGGTAGTTTAGAAACAAATCACGGAACATTTGAAACTCCTATGTTTATGCCAGTTGGAACGCTAGCTAACGTTAAGACATTAGTGCCCGAAGAACTAAAAGAGTTGGGCAGTGGTATTATTTTATCTAACACTTATCACCTTTGGTTAAGACCTGGTGAGGATGTTGTTGAAAAAGCTGGTGGACTTCATAAATTTATGAACTGGGATGGACCTATCTTAACTGATAGTGGTGGATTTCAAGTTTTTTCGCTTGCCAAAGCAAAAGATATTATCGAAGAAGGTGTTTCATTTAAAAGTCACCTCGATGGTAGAAAACTTTTTTTAACACCAGAACTTTCAATTCAAATTCAAAATAAACTTGATTCTGATATCGCAATGAGTTTTGATGAATGTCCACCTTTTCCTGTAACATATGATTACATGAAAAACAGTGTTGAGAGAACATTAATATGGGCGAAGCGAGGACAGGATGTTCATAATAATGAAAAGCAGTCTCTTTTTGGTATAGTTCAAGGTGGCGAGTTTGAAGATTTAAGAAAATACAGTGCCTTAAAAACAGTTGAAATGAACTTTGATGGCTATTCAATCGGTGGAACCTCAGTTGGTGAAGATAAAGAAACTATGTACAAGATGGTTGAATATGCAACACCTTATCTTCCGGAAGATAAAGTTCGCTACTTAATGGGAGTAGGAGACCCAATCGATATCATTGAAGGCGTTATTAGAGGCATAGATATCTTTGACTGTGTACTTCCAACAAGACTTGCCAGACACGCTAATGCATTCACTAGAAAAGGAAGAATAAACTTAAAAAACTTAAAATTTAAAGAAGATTTTACAAGCGTTGATCCAGAATGCGATTGCTACACTTGCAAAAATTATACAAAAGCATATATAAGACATTTAATTACAAGTAATGAGATGTTAGGTGGAAGATTACTTTCAATCCATAATTTGCGATTTTTAATAAAATTAACAGAAGAATTAAGGGAAGCAATCAAAGAAGATAAGCTTTTAGAATACAGAGAAAAATTTATTGAAAAATATGAACAAAAAAATTGACAAGTGAAGATTTTAATGTTATATTTGTAATGTTTGATTCAGGGTTTACGTATGTAAATCTTAAATTAAGAGAAAAATGAAACACCTGGATGTGTGGACGAAAGGAGGAAATTTGTGCCAACAATTAATCAACTAGTAAGAAAAGGTAGAAAAGATAAAGTAAGAAAAAGTAAATCTCCTGTTTTGGGTATTGGTTATAATAGCAGAACTAAAAAAACAAGTGAAGCTAACTCACCACAAAAGCGTGGAGTTTGTACTCGTGTAGGAACTTTAACACCTAAAAAACCTAACTCGGCTTTAAGAAAATATGCTCGTGTTAGATTAAGTAACGGATACGAAGTAAGTGCTTACATCGGTGGAGAAGGTCATAACTTGCAAGAACACAGTGTTGTATTGATTCGTGGGGGACGTGTTAAAGACTTAATTGGTGTTAGATATCACATTATACGTGGTACGTTAGATACATCAGGAGTTGACAAGCGTCGTCAAGGTCGTTCAAAATACGGTGCTAAAAGACCAAAAGATGCAAAATAAGATAGGAGGATAATATGAGAAAAAGAAGAGCAGTAAAAAGAGACGTTCTTCAAGATCCACTATATAAATCTAAAGTAGTTACAAAGTTAATGAACAGATTAATGTTAGATGGTAAAAGAGGAGTAGCTCAGACAATTCTTTATGAGGCATTTGATATCATTAAAACAAAAACAAATGAAGATGCAATTGATGTTTTTAATAAAGCATTAGAAAATATCAAACCAGCTCTTGAGGTTAAATCAAGACGTGTTGGTGGTGCAAATTATCAAGTACCGATTGAAGTTAAGTCAGACAGAAGTCAAGCGCTAGGTTTACGTTGGTTAGTACAATATGCAAGACTGAGAAACGGAAAATCAATGGCGGACAATTTAGCTAATGAAATTATTGATGCTGCAAACGGAACAGGTTCGGCAGTAAAAAAACGCGAAGACGTACATAGAATGGCAGAAGCAAATAAGGCTTTCGCTCACTATCGTTGGTAGAAGAAAGGAAATGTTATATGGCTCGTGAATATAGTTTGGAAAAAACGAGAAATGTTGGAATAATGGCTCATATTGATGCTGGAAAAACAACATTTACAGAAAGAGTTTTATTCCATACAAAAAAAATCCATAAAATTGGTGAAACACATGATGGTGCTTCACAAATGGACTGGATGGCTCAAGAACAAGAACGTGGTATAACGATTACTTCTGCTGCGACAACAGCTCACTGGAAAGGTAACAGACTAAACATTATAGACACCCCAGGACACGTTGACTTTCAGGTGGAAGTATCAAGATCTTTACGTGTTCTTGACGGTGCTGTAGCATTGTTAGATGCTGAGGCAGGCGTTGAGCCACAAACAGAAACAGTATGGAGACAAGCAAATGATTTTAAAGTACCAAGAATCTTTTTTGCCAATAAAATGGACAAAATGGGTGCAAACTTTGAATACACGCTTGGAACAATTAAGGCTAGACTAGGTGCAAATGCAAAACCTATCGTATGGCCGATTGGTGCCGAAGATGATTTTAAGGGAATTATTGATTTAGTTACAATGAAGGCCTATGAATTTGACGGTGCAGCCGACGAAGAAGCAAAAGAAATAGAAATTTCAGCAGATTTATTAGAAATTGCCGAAGAAAAAAGAATGGAACTTCTAGAAGCAATTTCTGAATATGATGATGAATTAATGGAAAAATATTTAGCAGATGAAGAATTATCTATTGAAATGATTAAAAAAGCAATTAGAAAAGGAACGCTAGCAGTTGAGTTCTTCCCAGTATTGTGCGGGACAGCTCTTGGTAATAAAGCAGTTAAATTTGTAATTGATGCAATTGTTGATTACTTACCAGCACCAATCGACGTTGAGGCAATTGACGGTATTGATATGCATGGAGACCCAATTAGAAGAAAACCAAGTGATAGTGAACCATTTAGTGCACTTGCATTTAAAATTGCAACAGATCCATTTGTAGGTAAATTAGCATTTTTCAGAGTTTACTCTGGAACATTGAGTAGTGGATCTTATGTTTTTAACTCAACAAAAGAGAAAAAAGAGAGAATTGGTAGAATTCTTGAAATGCACGCAAACACGCGAACTGAAATCAAAGAAGTAAACGCAGGAGATATTGCTGCAGCTGTTGGTCTTAAAGATACAACAACAGGAGATACGCTTTGCGATGAAAAAAATGCATGTATTTTGGAAAAAATGGAATTTCCAGAACCAGTTATCGAACTTGCTGTTGAACCAAAAACAAAAGCAGATCAAGATAAAATGGGTCAAGCATTACAAAAACTTGCAGAAGAAGATCCAACTTTTAGAACAACTACAAATCACGAAACAGGACAGACAATAATTGCTGGTATGGGTGAACTTCATCTAGAAATTATTGTTGATAGAATGAAACGTGAATTTAAAGTTGAAGCTAACATTGGTGAACCACAAGTTTCTTATCGTGAAACACTTAATCAAGCAGCTGAATGTGAAGGTAAATATATCAAGCAATCAGGTGGTCGAGGACAGTATGGTCACGTTAGAATTAAATTTGAACCAAATCATGAAAATGGCTATGAATTCGTTGATGCAGTAGTTGGTGGAGTTGTTCCAAGAGAATATATTCCAGTTGTAGACAAAGGTTTACAAGAATCAATGAAATCAGGAATTTTAGCAGGATATCCAATGGTAGATGTTAAAGCAACTCTATACGATGGATCTTACCATGATGTTGACTCATCAGAAATGGCATTTAAAATCGCCGCTAGTATGGCTTTGAAAGATGCTAAATCAAAATGTAAACCAACATTATTAGAACCAATCATGAAAGTTCAAACAATTACTCCAGAAGAGTACTTAGGTGCTGTTATGGGTGATGTTACATCAAGAAGAGGAAAGCCAGTTGGTCAAGATAGTAGAGGAAACGCTCTAGTAATTGATGCAATGGTTCCACTTTCAGAAATGTTTGGATACGCAACTTCACTAAGATCAAACACTCAGGGTAGAGCAAACTTTGCTATGTATTTTGATCATTATGAAGAAGTTCCAAAAAATATTGCTGAAGAAATAGTTAATAAAACTGGCTCGAAATAGTCAAAAAACTTGAAATTTTATTATAGTTAAGTTACAATATAAAATGTATATGAAATATAAAGGAGGAAATATATTATGGCAAAACAAAAATTTGACCGTTCAAAACCGCACGTTAATATTGGTACTATTGGTCACGTTGACCACGGTAAAACTACATTAACTGCAGCTATTACAAATGTATTAGCAAAAACTGGGGGAGCTGATTTTCAAGCTTACGACCAGATTGACAAGGCACCTGAGGAAAAAGAGAGAGGAATTACAATTAATACTTCTCACGTTGAATATTCAACTGAAGCGCGTCACTATGCGCACGTTGACTGTCCAGGACACGCTGACTACGTAAAAAACATGATTACAGGAGCAGCACAAATGGATGGAGCAATCTTAGTTATTGCAGCAACTGATGGACCTATGGCACAAACTCGTGAACATATCTTATTGTCACGTCAAGTTGGTGTACCTCGTATGGTTATTTTCATGAACAAAGTTGACATGGTTGATGACGAAGAGTTATTAGATCTAGTTGAAATGGAAATTCGTGAATTATTAAGCGAGTATGGATTCGATGGAGATAACACTCCAGTTATTAGAGGATCTGCACTTAAAGCATTAGAAGGTGAAGCTTCTTATGAAGAAGGTATTACTGAATTAATGACTGCTGTTGATGAGTGGATTGAAACACCAGCTCGTGAAACAGATAAGCCATTCTTAATGCCAATTGAAGATGTATTTACAATCACAGGTCGTGGAACTGTTGTTACAGGACGTGTTGAGCGAGGACAACTTAAATTAAATGATGAAGTTGAAATCGTTGGTATTAAAGATACTAAAAAAGTTGTTGTAACAGGAATCGAAATGTTCCGTAAGCAACTTGACTTTGCTGAGGCTGGAGACAACGCTGGAATCTTATTAAGAGGTGTTTCTCGTGAAGATGTTGAGCGTGGACAAGTCCTAGCTAAGCCAGGATCAGTTACTCCACACACAAAGTTTAAAGCACAAGTTTATGTGTTGAGTAAAGAAGAGGGAGGCCGTCATACGCCATTCTTCTCAAATTACCGTCCACAATTCTACTTCCGTACTACTGATGTTACAGGAATCATTGAATTACCAGAAGGTGTTGAAATGGTTATGCCTGGAGATGACATCACTATGACTGTTGAATTAATTCACCCAATCGCAATTGAAAACGGAACTAAGTTCTCAATTCGTGAAGGTGGAAGAACAGTTGGTGCTGGTGTAGTTTCAGAAATTATTAAATAATTTAAAAAAAACAGATTAATTTCTGTTTTTTTTTTGCATAAAAAAATCAAAGTTACCTTTGATTTATCTTTTCAATATTCCCGAGATTCGATTACTCTTAACAAACAAATTATATTTTGCATTGTTAATAATTAATTCTAAATCTCCCATATATTCTTTTACTTCAGCATTAAATGCTAATTTAAAACTATTTAAACCTTCAAACTTATTTCCTTCTAAATCAGGTCTTGTCATACCACCTAAATTAAACTTTTTATATCCTAATTTATGATATTTTTCAATTAACTTCCAAATCAACAAATGCTTACCATTGAAAGATTTATAAGTAGTATCAAGCCCATCAATCATTAAATAGGCCTCATCTTTATGCGTTACAACTAAACCAGACGCAATATTTGAACCATCAGGCTTTTGACTGTTTAAATTAGTTGCCTCAATTAATTTGGTTTTAAGTTCTGAAAACTTCTTGTCAGAGTCCATCTTTTTTCCAACTAAGTTTAAATTGTTACTCATATTTTGTAATACCATTCTATTTAAACGATCATTTTTTTCTTCTTCAGCTTCAAACTCATTTTTAATACTATTTAAATAAAGACCTGTATTTAATTTGGCGTAATAAATATTAATTGAATTAGCATCGCCAAAAAATAAATATAAATCATTAAAATACTTTAAATCTCGAACATATTTTTTTCTAGTTTGATTGTGCAAAATAATTAAATCTTCATGATCACCTTTATAAATTTTAACGCCACGATTAGCGGCAGCTCTTATTTTAGTGCGATACTCTTTTTTAATATTAAAAAACAAACTCTCTAAAGAAGTATCCAAATTAATAACAGCCTCGTATCTTGGTTTTAAAGCCTCAAAGTAATAATTATATCCAAAGTGATAATAGTCCAATCTCTTCATATGATCAAATATTTTATCGTAATTAAAAGTACTTTTTTCAATTAACGGACATAATTTAATAGCAATTAAATTATACTTAGATAAAAATCTCTTTAATTCTTTCGTCCATATTTCAACTAATTCAAAATCATTATAATCTATTATAAAACCTCTAGGGCAGTATCCGTAATCAAACCCACCTCGATCGGTTATCAAAATTAATGTTCCTGCAACGATTGTTCCACCATTAAAAAGACCGACATAAATAGGTCGATAATTTTGATTTTCCATCGCCATACCATAAGCTGAAGTTTGATACAAAGAAGTATTTTGGGCACTTTGAATAAAATCGTCAAATTCTTTTTTTGTAAGCTCTTTTATTTCCATCAGGACCACTCCTTAGGTAGAACTATTTTATCATAAAATACCAATAATAACAATTCAATAAATAATAAAATAGTGATATAATGTTATTGGAGGTAACTCATGAAATTATTAAAAAAATTTAATATACAAACTGACAATGAGGAACTATATATACAAGCACTAACTCATACTTCATATTCTAACGAGGTTGGAGATCCAAGTTATGAGAGACTTGAGTTTTTAGGTGATGCTGTATTAGAACTAATAATAACAGAATATTTGTATAAAAAAGATGAAGCTGATGAGGGTGTTTTAACAAAAAAAAGAGCAATGTATGTTTGTGAAAATGCACTTCATATATACGGTACAAAATTGGAACTCAACGATTACATTAGACTTGGTCGTGGCGAAATTGAAGCTGGTGGTAAAGAGAGAAAAGTAATTGTTGCAGACGTTATGGAAGCTTTCTTAGGAGCAATTTTTTTAGATAAAGGATTTTCTTTTGTTAAAAAATTTGTTTATAATAATATAATTCCAATAATAGAAAATGATGATTCAATTTTCATTGAAGATTTTAAATCTAAGCTACAAGAACTCGTCCAAACTGATAAAAGAAGTTTAACATATGTTTTGGTAGCAGAGAAGGGACCTTCTCATGATAAAGAATATACGGTAGCTGTAAAAATAGACGATATTATTTATGGTAAAGGAAGAGCTGGATCTAAAAAAGAAGCTGAGCAACAAGCAGCAAAAGACGCTCTTGAAAAAAGCGTTCAAAAATTATGAGGTGATTTATGGGAAGGGCATTTGAAGTAAGACGAGCAGCAAAAGAAAAAACGGCTGCTGCAAAAACAAAAATATATTCACTATACTCAAGAGAAATATACCAGGCCGCAAAGTCAGGAGCTAATATTGAATCAAATTCGGTTTTAAAAAACATTATTGATAAAGCTAAAAGAGAACAAGTTCCAGGCGACATAATAAAAAGAGCTATTGATAAAGCGAGCAGTGGTGCTTCTGATAATTACGAAAAAACAACATTTGAAATTTTTGGTCCAGGAGGTTCAACATTAATTGTTGAATGTTTGACTAATAATATTAATCGTACTATTAGTGAAATAAGACCCGCTCTTAATAAAAATGATGGGAAAATCGGAGTATCCGGAAGCGTTGTTTTTATGTACGATCACGTTAGTTTTTTTGAACTAGAAAAGCAAGATGAAATGAAACTTTTAGAAATGTTTTTAGAATCAGAAATTGAAGTGAAAGATATAATTAATGAAGAAAAAACAATTGTTTTGGGTGAAGTAACAGACTACAGTAAAATACGTGATAGTTTAAATTATAACAACATTGAAATTGAAAAAGAAGAAATAATTTATATTCCAAACACGAAAACAAACATTAATGAAGAAGATATGAAAAAATTTGAAAAAATGTATGATATGTTAGAAGAAGTTGAAGATGTTCAACATATTTTTGATAATGTCGAATAATAACTAATTCTTTCTTTTTTTACAAAAGAAAATGTGCTAAACTATTAAAAAAAGGAGCGTGATTTTTTTGAACTACGATTTAACACCTTCAGATAGATTCGAAGTTAATAATAAATCGATATTAGACAATAATGATCGAAAAACATTATCGCTCCTGTACCAGCCCATCATAGGCTCAGATGCTCTGAATTTATATTTTACATTATGGATGATGATTGAAACTAGTTCAAAGGAAAACAATCATCATTACTTAATGTCAGTAATGCATATTAGTTTGAAAAAAATACAAGTTGCCAGAGAAAAATTAGAGGCAATAGGACTTTTAAAAAGTTATATAGGAAAAGAAGAAAAAAACCAATATATTTATGAACTATATTCACCACTAAATGGTGATGAATTTTTTAAAAATCCGGTTTTATCGACAAGTCTTAAAAAAAATATAGGTGATACAGAATTTGAAAAAATTGTATCACTATTTATCGTGGAAAAAACTAATCTTAGCAACTATGAAAATATATCAAAAAAATTCAAAGATATTTTTAATTTAGATCACTATGAAGAAGTTTCTGGAGATTTTATTAAAAAAGAAAAAATTGAAATTGAAGTTGAAGTTAAAGTTGACGTTAAAAAAGTTTTAAACATGATTAATGAAGATATTATTAATCATAAATTAATTAGCAAAGAAGATATTATCTTTTTAGAGCGATTAATTTATGTTTATGGAATAGACGAAGAAACTTTAAAAGAACTAATAATTGTTAGTGCCAACCAGTATAAAAAAATTGATTTTATTAAAATAAAGAAAAAATGTGAATCTCTTTTTCAATATGATAACGATGGTAAACTGCCCGGTCTTGCTTATAAAAAGCAGCCTGAAGCGCTTCGCTCAAAAAGCAATGAACTTACTAAAAAACAAAAAATGATTCATAGTTTTGAGACAACAAGCCCAAGAGATTTCTTACTTTTGAAAAATAAAAATAGCGTTATAACAAATAACGATCAAAAAATATTGTCATATTTATTACTTGATCTTAAATTAAATCCTGGCGTTGTTAATGTTTTAATTGATTATGTTCTTAGAATTAATGATAATAAATTAGTTAAAAACTTTATTGAAACAATTGCGATTCAATGGAAACGAGCAAATGTTGAAACAGTAAGTGGAGCTATGGAAATAGCCGAAAAAGAATTTAATAAAAGAAAAGATTATGACAAGAAAAAAGTTTATGGTAAAAAAGCAGAACAAGTTCCAGATTGGTTTAATAAAGAAATACAAATTAAAAAGGCTGATGAAAGTCGCCAGAAAAAAATAGAAGATTTATTGAAGGACTATGAATAGGAGGTCTAATTATGAAAAACATAACTGAACAGTTAGTTAAGTTTGAAACAAACGAAAATATTGAAAAAGCATTGAAAAAAGATTTTTTAATAGCTAAAAAAAATAACATGTTTCAAAAATTAGTTTCAGAACTTCCAATTGAAGATGAAATTTTAATGAAATATACTAGTTTAATCGAAGAGTGTAGTCTGGAAAATGAAAACTGTATTGATTGTAAAAGCATACATGAATGTAAAAATAAAATAATTGGTCACGCCTATACACCAACCTTAATTGATGAAAAATTAGAATTTGCCTACAAGCCTTGCCGATATCAAAAAAAAATAAATAAAAATACTCAACACTTAAATAATGTTTTTTATTTTCAAGTTCCAGAAGAATTAAAAAATGCTAAGATGAAAGATATTTACAAAGAAGATGAAAATAGATTTGAAGCTATCGAGTGGCTTTCAAATTTTATTAAAGAGTATCCCCAAAAGAAAAAAGGACTTTATCTTCATGGAAATTTTGGTTCTGGAAAAACATATTTAATAAGTGCTGTATTTAATGAACTTGCCAAGAAGAAAGTTAAAAGCGCCATTATCTACTGGCCCGAATTTTTAAGAAGTTTAAAAGGATCATTTTCAACAGGTGACTTTAATGAAAAGTTTGAAAGCATCAAGAAAAAGCAACTTTTGTTAATAGATGACTTAGGAGCAGAAAACACAACCGATTGGGGTCGTGATGAAATATTAGGTCCTATTCTTCAATATAGAATGCAAGCGGAATTACCAACCTTTTTTACCTCAAATTTTAATATTAAAGAATTGGAAGAACATTTCTCCCATTCTAAAGATAAAGTGTCAATTGTAAAAGCAAGAAGAATTATTGAAAGGATAAGCTATATGTCGGAAGACATAAAAATACTGGGAAAAAACATGCGTAATTAGGAGGCTTATTATGAGCAAAAAAAAATCAGAACAGGCACGAGTTTTAATTTTATCCGAAACAGACATTGATGTTGATAAGTTGATTGTTAATTTGGGTGTTGACAGAAAACAGCTTATCAATATCTTACTCAATTTATGCGATTCTGAGTTGTATCAACAATGCAATCCGTTTTATGGACGAAAAGTTATTTTAGATAGCAAGAGTTTATCTAAACTAAAAATATATTATAAGCAGGCTGAAAAGAAACTTTTAGATGATAATTATAATATAAATCGTGAATTGGTTGAAACATCTATTTCTTTAGTTAATGACCTAGTGGAACTATCTCTTCGAAAGAAAAAAAGAGTTGAATCAGCAGATGTTAATTATTCTAATGTTATCGAGAATTTAATTTTCGAAACCAATGATATTAGAATATTTAAAATCATTGCAAATAAACAGCCAAAAGAATTCAAGGACTATTTCAATTGTTTGGATAATTATGGTCAATTAGTCGAAAAATTCATTGCAAAAATAAAAAGTGGTGCTGATCAATATTATTTATTAGCTGTCATTAAAATACTTTCGCATATAGCTAACACTTCATCAAAAAAAGATGAAATGATTTCAATGGTCAATATGTATTATTCGAAAATTAAATCAATTAAAGGAACTAATAAAAAAGCTGTTAAAAAATACATGTCACTCTTAAAAGAAGAGTTAGTTGAAAAAAACCATACACCTAGTGAAATGATTGAGTTATTAAATATAAAGTATGGTATAGCTCGTGAATTTGACTTAGAAACACTTCAAGAAGTTCAGAAACTCGTTAAACCCGATGCTGAAACAAATTACAAAGATTT
>SKGW01000084.1 GCA_007117285.1 Bacilli bacterium | reverse complement strand
CTGCTACAATAATTATTACAATATCAGTTATTTTGGCACCTCTTGAACGCATTTGCGTAAACGCGGCATGTCCTGGTGTATCTATAAAAGTTATTTTTTTATCTTTGTATTTGGCCTGGTAAGCTGAAATTGATTGTGTAATTCCACCAACTTCTTCTTCCGCTGTTTTCGACTTTCTAATTGCATCTAATAGAGTTGTCTTTCCATGATCAACATGTCCCATAATAGTTACAACTGGTGGCCTTTCAAGCAAGTCTTCTGGATTATCAATTATTTCAAATTCCTCAAAATTACTAACATCCAAAGATTCTTCTTTTTTTATTTCCTTATTATAATCAACAGCAACAAACTCAGCCGCTTCACGGTCTATTGTACTATTAATAGTAACCATTATTCCAAGTGAAAATAACTTTTTAATTATTTCAGTAACGGGAATGTTTAAGTTTTCAGAAAATTCCTTTACGCTCATCCCATCTCTAAAAATAACAAATCTTTCCTCATCAATCGCTGCATTTGATTGAAGTTTTTCTTTATTTTTATATAGATTTTTTTTATCTATTTTTTCTTCAACTTCTTTTTTCTTTTTTCTTACAACTTTATCAATTTCAACGTCCTCTATCTCATTTTCATTGGCAAAGTAATTATCTAATTCAATAATATCTTCATCATTTAACATATTCTTACCATCAGTAATATAGTCCATTTTTAAAATAGAGCATGTTGTTAAAACTTCTTTTAAGTCTTTATTTATATCATTTGCGTATTCTAATACACTCATCATAGTATCGCCTCCTTCTTACATCATTTTTTTTAATTCCTCAAAAATAGAATCTGGAACTTCACATTCCAAGTGCTTATTTAAAACTTTATTTTTTCTAGCTTTTTCAAAAACAGCTAAATCTTTTTTCAAATATGCTCCTCTTCCATTCTCTTTGCCCTTTAAATCAATTATTACATTTTCATCTGGAGTCCTAACTATTCTAATTAATTCAAATTTTGGATATTTCTCACGTGTTACAACACACGTTCTCATTGGTATTTTCTTTGCTTTCAAAAAAACCACCTCTATTCCATTATTATATTTATACCTTCATCTCTTGCCATCGATTGTGATTTAACATCTATCTTATGTCTTGTTAATCTCGCTGCAAGTCTAACATTTGATCCTTTTTTTCCAATTGCTAACGAAAAATCTTCATCAGCAACAACAACCATTGCATTGTTTTCTGAAGTTACATAAACTTGTAAGTTTTTCGCTGGTGATAAAGCATTTTTAATAAATTCTGCCGGATCTTTTTCATAACGAATAACATCAATTTTTTCACCTTTTAATTCGTGAATTATTTTGTTTATTCTACTTCCTTGTTCACCAATACAAGCTCCAACTGGATCAACATTTAAGTTTTCCGAGAAAACAGCAATTTTTGTTCTGCTACCAGCTTCTCTTGCAACACTTTGAACTAATACAATTCCTTCATTAATCTCTGGAATTTCAAGCTCAAATAATCTTTTAACAAATCCGTAATGACTTCTAGACAACAATATTAAAGTTCCTTTTGTTCCCATTTCAACTTTAGTTATATAGGCTTTTACTTTATTATTCATTTCTATTTTTTCACCAGGTATTATTTCTGTTTTGGGCAGGATACCTTGAATTTTTCCTAATTCAACATAAAAGTTTCGAACGTCTTCCATAGCAACATTTCCAACAACTAATTCGCCTTCTTTGTCACCATATTCTTGGTTAATAATATCACGTTCTGCTTCTCTTATTTTTTGAACTACTACTTGTTTTGCAGTTGATGCTGCAACTCTTCCAAAATCTTTTGGAGTTACTTCCTCTTCAATAGTTCCGCCAAGTTCAATGTCTGGAACTATTTTTTGGGCCTCTTCTACCGTTAAGTGAATTCTCTCATCAAAAGGAAATGGAATTTCTTCTTTAATCTCTTCACCTTCTAGTGTTTCATCAACAACAACTTCAACAGTTGTGTCTGGATCAACAACAGTTTTAAAAGAGAAAACCTTAATATTACCCGTTTCTCTGTTAATATCAACTCTTACATTTGATAATGATTTGTAATTTTTTTTATAAGCTGATGTTAACGCGAGTTCCATTGTTTCGTATATTATGTCTTCGCTAATTCCTTTTTCTTTTGCAAGGTTTTCAATTGCTTCTTTAAATGCTTCTGCGTTCATTTTATTCCTCCGTTCCTTTTGAACATACATCCAGTATATATTGTTCTTTAATTAAAGTTTCATTTTCATCCAAAATTGGATTAACTAGATGAGTTACAGCAACACAGTCCTCAAGTGTTACTCCGCCTTCTTTGTCGATTGCAACACGCAAAAACAAATTCCCATCTTCTTTTACAAAACCAAGAAAAGATAGGCTGTAGCTGTTGCTTTCAACTGTTTCTTTAATACTTTCTAATATTTTTTCATTTAATACCATACCGGACCTCCATCTAATTAAAGAGTGGCCACCCACTCTTAAACATTAATATTATAACACGAATTGGAACAAATCAAAACTTTTTTCTTAATTTAAATGGGATTGTTCTCTATTTAATAATTTTTTTATTCATGATATAATTATTTCATGCTACAGAGGAGTGATGTGATGCTAAAGTTAATAAAAAAACCAATGCTTGGAGTACTGTCAATAGTGACCTTTTTTTTGTTTTCACTTTTTCAAGGTCTTTTTGTCAATGAAGCAATGGAATTTGGTGTTCCCACATCAACTATTTTATATACTAGTTTATTTTATTCGATGGCTATATTAGTTGTTGTTGCTTTAATATTTAAAGATTTAATTATAGATAGTTATAAAGATTTAAAAGAAAACCATTGGGAATACTTTAAAACTTATCTTCCTTATTGGTTTATTGCTCTTTTTTTAATGGGAGCTTCGAACCTTTTTATTCACACTGTTATTATGGGAGGTTTTGATGTTAGCGAAATTGCTTCAAATGAACAATCTCTTAGAAATGTTTTTTCTATAAACCCGGTTGCGATTTATATTTCAGCAGTAATATTTGCACCTATAATTGAAGAATTAGTTTTTAGAGGATCATTTTTTTATATGTTTAAAAACAAGTTTCTGTTCCTATTTTTCTCAGGATTTACTTTTGGATTCATTCATGTACTTGGAGCTGAAACTTGGCAGCAATTTATGTTTATAATTCCTTATTCAATTCCAGGTTTTATATTCGCTTATGCACTTTATAAAAGCAAAAATATTTTTGTTCCTATTGGACTTCACTTTATTCACAACGGTGTTTTAATGGCAATACAATTGATTCTCTTAATAACAGGAGTTGGTATATAATGAAAGAAAAACTAATTAATTTTTTCACAATTTTTTCGATTATTTTTGTTATCATACTTCTTTATAGTAGATACGTTGGTACTAGAGGTCTTTATGTTAAGGAGTATACGATTCAAAACAATAAAGTTACTGATAACTTTCATGGTTTGAAGGTTGTTCATATATCTGATTTGCACTATGGAAAAGTAATTAATAAAAAAAGAGTTGAAACTCTTGTTGAGAAAATTAATGTTTTAGAGCCCGATTTGATTTTTTTAACTGGTGATTTACTAAATAATGAACTTGATTCTAAGCAACAAAAAGAACTTAGTTCTCTTTTGAAACTGATGGACGCTAGATTGGGTAAGTATGCCATTAGCGGTAATCATGATGTTGAGTTTAATTACTGGGAAGATATTATCGCTGCTGGTGATTTCATAAATTTAGAAGAACAACATGAACTTGTTTTCTCGGAAAAATCTAATCCAATAATTATTAGAGGCATTAGTTCAAATTTAAATTCGAAAGAAACTGCACATTCTAAAATGATTCCTTTTTATGAATTTTTAGATGAAAATCCTGAACTAGAAAATGAATTGAAAATACTCCTGATTCATGAACCAGACTTTATTAAAGATATTAACCATAATTTATTCGATATTATATTAGCTGGGCACTCTCATAATGGTCAAGTTAAAATTCCTTTTATGAAACCTTTAATTTTACCGATTGGTGCTGAAAAGTACTACGATGAGCATTACAAAATAGATAACACTGACTTATACATTTCAAGCGGAATTGGCAATTCTTACTGGAATATTCGCCTTTTTAACCGTCCTTCATTCAATTTTTACCGAATAATTAAGTAAAAAGTATTGATTTATATGATTTTTATGATAGAATAACCTTATTAAAGGAGGGGTTTTGCATGGCAAGCCTAAGAAAAACAGTTTTTGACATAGTATCAAACGGATGGGATAAAACATTTGAAAAGCACGATAGGAAAGCTGTTAGTGACATTGTTGCTACATTTGAACCATTTTTGAAAGAAGTCGCAACTAAGATCAAGTCTGAAACGAACACAGAGTTAGAAATTAATGACTTAGTTAGTTTTGGATGTCTCGCAACAGCAGTAATTATTATTAAAGAAAGTAAACCTAATCAGGACATTGAGGACATTGTATATCCTAAAATCATTTCTTTTTTATCTAACCTTGCTAACAATGGAGAAATTAAAGAACAATTATTAGGTGAGTATCAATTAAAATGTACTGAAGATGCTTGTTTAGGAAGAGAATGTCACAATAAAAATTGTCGCGATATCGCCAGTGAAGATTATCTAGAAGATTTAATAACTAATAGAGAAACTTTAAGACAAATTGCAAAAGAAAAAAAAGAACCAGCAAAAGTACTAAAATTAGAAAGATATAAAAAATAAGATTTTACTCTTATTTTTTTCTGGCAAAAAATTCAACTTCATCACAATTAACACAATCAATTAGTGATTCTTTTTTTATTCTTAAGTTTTTCATTTTTTCACGATTACTAATTATTTTATAAGCTAATAAAAGAGAACATAAATCAACTTTATCAGATAAATTACTGTTTTTCCTTGGCTTTTTTTTATTAATTATTAAACACGCAGTTGAAATGGCTAAAGTTCCGATTAACATCAACTCAAATATTTTTTGTTTTTCTGACTCCTCTATTTGTCTTTCACATTTTAAAATTTTATATCGCATTTTTTGTTTTTCTACTTCAAGTCTTTCTTCTTGAACCTTAATCAAGTCATCAATTTGATCTTCATTCATAAAAAAATCCTCCTAGTTGCATTTTAGCATGGGAGAATTTTTTTGTAAACTTAAATTTTTTTCAAATTTTCTAAAACTTTTTCTTTTCCTAACAAATAAATTGTATCTGGTAGTTCTGGTCCGTGCATTTCACCACTAACAGCTATTCTAATTGTCATAAAAAGCATTTTGCCCTTCACTTCAACTTTTTTACCAACTTCTTTAATAAGCTCAGTTATTTTTTCAACTGACCAATCGCTTAAATCATTAATATCCGTTTCAAACTGATTTAATACTTTTTTAACTGTTTCTTTATCTTCATTTAAAAACTCTTCTGCTTCATCACTTATATTATATTCTTTAGTAAAAAATATTTTAGTTACATCTACTATTTCTTTTCCATAGTGAATATGATTTTGATAAATTGATATTAAATGTTTTGACCATTCTTCATCAATTTCACCATATTCTCTAACTAAGTGAGGATATGTAATAACATAAAGTTCATCTAAAGATAATTTTTTAATGTAATGAGCATTCACCCAATTTAGTTTTTTAATATCAAAAACTGCTGGTGATTTATTTATTCGATGTGGATCAAAAGCTTGAATCAACTCTTCTAGCGAAAATATTTCTTGCGTTGTTTCTGGACTCCAACCTAGTAGTGTTAAATAATTAACTACTCCTTGAGGTACATAGCCCGCTTCATATAAATCCATAAAAGATGCTGCACCATGACGCTTACTTAATTTTTTGTGATTTTCATCAACCACCCAAGGAAGATGAATATAAGTCGGTTTTTCAAATCCAAAAGCATCATAAAGTAAATTATACTTTGGAGTTGCCGTTAAATACTCGTTACCTCTAATAACATGTGTTATATCCATTAGGTGATCATCAATAACATTAGCAAAATTATAAGTTGGGTATCTGTCTGATTTTATTAAAACTTGATCTTCGAGCAAATTGTTTTGAAATGACATATGTCCATAAACAACATCTTCATATTCAGTTGTTCCTTCTTTAGGTATTTTTTGTCTTATTACAAATTTTTCACCGTTTTTAATTTTTTCGTTAATTTCTTCTTTTGATAAATTTCTACAGTGACCATCATAAAGAAATGGAACTTTTTTAAGTTCGGCTTCTTTTCTTAATTCTTCTAATCTATCTTCACCACAAAAACAATGATAAGCTCCGCCTTTTTCAACTAGTTCTTTAGCATACTTATCATAAATGTGTAATCTTTCACTCTGAATATATGGTCCATAGTCCCCACCATTTAAAGGTCCTTCATCAATTTCAAGTCCACATAGTTTTAATGTATTGTAAATAAATTCAGTGGCCCCAGGAACAGTTCTTGTTTGATCTGTGTCCTCGATCCTTAAGATAAAGTCACCATTTTCTTTTTTGCAAACTAAATATCCGAATATGGCACTTCTTAAATTACCAACATGCATATACCCAGTTGGCGATGGCGCAAATCTTGTTCTTATTTTCATAAATACCTCCTAATCATTATCTAAGCTTAATACTGATAAAAAAGCTTCTTCAGGAATTTCAACGTTTCCAACCATTTTCATTCGCTTCTTGCCCTCTTTTTGTTTTTCAAGTAACTTCCTTTTTCTTGAAATATCTCCACCATAACATTTAGCTAAAACATTTTTTCTCATTGCTTTTATATCTGCTCTTGCTATAACTTTGCTTCCAATACTTGCTTGAATTGGTATTTCAAATTGTTGTCTTGGAATTAAAGTTCTAAGGCTTTCAACTATTCCGCGACCTCTTTTTTGAGCAAAATCTCTGTGAACGATTACGCTAAGTGCATCGACTGGTTCGCTATTTAATAAAATATCTAATTTTACTAAATCACTTTTTCTATATGTGTCTAGTTCATAATCAAAAGATGCATATCCTTTTGTTGTTGATTTTAATCTTTCAAAAAAGTCATAAATTACTTCTAACAAAGGAATTTTATAATGAATTGTAACTCTTTTAGAGTCAATATATTCTAGGGACTGGTACTCGCCTCTTTTGTTTTGGCATAATTCCATAATTGCACCAATGTATTCATCAGGCACAAAAATACTCGCGTTTATGTATGGCTCCTGGATTTCTTTGATTTTAGTTCTGTCAGGAAGTTTAGTTGGACTGTCGATTTCAATTACACTATCATCAGTCATAATAACTTTATAAATAACTGATGGTGCTGTTGCAATTAAACTAAGATTAAATTCGCGTTCTAATCTTTCCTCAACAATTTCCATGTGTAACATTCCAAGAAACCCTGTTCTAAATCCAAAACCTAATGCTTTTGAAGTTTCTGGTTCATAATTAAGTGATGAATCATTTAATTTTAATTTTTCAAGCGCTTCTTTCAAATCTTCATATTCATTTGATTGAATAGGATATAATCCGCAAAAAACCATTGGTTTCATCGGCTTATAACCCGGTAATGGTTTATCAGCTGGATTGCTTTTTAAAGTAACTGTGTCACCGACTAAAACGTCATCTATTTTTTTAACGCTAGCTGCTACAAATCCAACTTCTCCGCTAACAAGTTCATTTTTCTCTTTTATAAATGGTGTATGGACTCCTAATGAAGTGACTGTATGTATGGCATTTGTCGCCATCATTTTAATTTGATCACCAACTTTAAGGGATCCATCAAAAATTCTAATGTTTGCAACAACGCCCTTATATGGGTCAAAGTAACTATCAAAAACTAGTGCTTTTAGTTTGTTATCTTCAGATGAAGGTGCAGGAACTCTTTCAATAATTGCTTCAATTATTTCTTTGACACCAGCTCCTGTTTTACCGCTAGCTAAAATAATATCTTCTTCTCTAAAACCCAAAGTGTCGCATAAATCTTTTGTTACTTTTTCAACATCAGCATTTGGAAGATCAATTTTATTAATAATTGGAATTATTTCTAAATTGTTTTCCATTGCTAAATATAAGTTGGCCAGTGTTTGAGCTTCAATTCCTTGTGCTGCATCAACAACTAAAATAGCTCCTTCACAGGCAGCTAAGCTTCTACTAACTTCATACGAAAAATCCACATGTCCTGGTGTATCAATTAAATGCAGTATGTATTCTTCATCTTTATAATTGTATTTCAATTGAACTGCGTTTAGCTTTATTGTGATTCCGCGCTCACGTTCAATATCCATGCTATCCAATAATTGCTCTTTGCTTTCTCGATCAGTAATTGCACCAGTTATTTCTAAAATTCTATCTGCTAGTGTGCTTTTCCCATGATCAATATGTGCAATTATCGAAAAATTTCTAATATTATTTTGTTTCATAAATCACCTTGTGTCTTCTATATATTTTTTAACATCTTCACTAAATTCACTATCTAGCGATAACTCAATAATTGCTTTAATATAATCGAGTTTATTACCTATGTCATAATGTTTTCCCTCTAATTGAAAAGCATAAAAATCTTGTTCCTTCATTAATTCATCGAAGCCACAAGTTAAATATACTTCTTTTCCTTTAGAGTATTCTCCCTTAATTCTATCAAAAATTTCGGGATTTAAAACGTATCTTCCTAAGCTTGCCAAATTAGAATTTGTTTCTCCTACTTCTGGTTTTTCAATAAGTTTTTTGATTTTACCATCTTCTACTTCAACAATTCCATATCTTTTTTTAGCACTTTCTTCTACTTCTTTAACAAGCATTATATTTCCTTTTGTTTTTTCATGTAATTCAAGCATTTCTTTTAAAACTGGTGTTTCATTTATTAAAAGATCATCTCCGTATAAAACAACAAATGGTTCATTACCAATAAAATCTTTTGCTCTTCTAACAGAAGCGCCACTTCCTTCTGGTTCATCTTGTCTGATAAATGAGATTTTGATTTTTTCTTCCCATTTTGGAATTAAATCTAGTTTCTCAAAATCATTTTTTTCTTTTAAAACTCTTTCTAATTTTTCATTTTTAGAAAAGTATTCTTCAACTGTTTTTTTACTTTCATTAATAATAAAAACAATTTCTTCAATTCCACACAAAAAGGCCTCGTTAACTATATAATCAATAGCTGGACGGTCGATTATTGGCAACATCTCTTTTGGAACTGATTTGGTATATGGAAGAAATCTTGTTCCATATCCAGCAATTGGTATAACTGCTTTTCTTATCATTTTACTTTTCCTTTTGAAGAGCAGAATGAGTAAAGTTAAACACGGCAATACCAATCATAAAAAATGCTACCCATAAAACTGGATTTTGGTAATGATCTCTAATAAACTGAACTGGACTTTCAAAAAAAGCTTCCATTAGTTTAACAATGCTATCCCAAATATTTAAAACGTACATAATAAAACCTCCTATAATTTCTTAAGACTTTTATGCCCTTTAATGAATTTTTGTATTTTGCCCTTAAATGCTACTGTTAATATTTTTTCACCAACATCGACAATAATACCTTCTCCAAACTTATCTGATTTGACCTTTTCGCCAATTTTATATTCAAGTGTTTTATCAATGTTTTTCGAGAAGTTTAAATCAACTTTATGGTCAACCGTTTCAATTTGTTCACCTTCAAGTTCCATCTCTTTTATAAATCGACTTGGAATTGAATATTGAGTTCTTCCAAAAACCATTCGGCTTTTTGTATATAAAAGCCATAGTTGTTTTCTAGCTCTTGTAATTGCAACATAGCAAAGTCTTCTCTCTTCTTCTATATCATCTTCACAAGCAAATGAGTTGCAGTGTGGCATAAAGCCCTCTTCAACACCTGGTAGAAAAACGTAATCGAACTCAAGTCCTTTGGCTGCATGAATCGTCATTAATGAAACTTTGGGCACGTCCTCGCCTTCTTCAACTACATCAACGAGTAAACTTATTTCATCAAGAAATTCACCTAGTGATATTATACCATAATTTTCTTCAAAACTAGTGGTTATTGATTTGAATTCTTCGAGGTTTTCTAGCCTAATATCAGCCATGGCACTATTTTCTTTTTTCAGTTCTGATCTCATACCAGTTTTATCTAAAATTTCATCGACTAATTCAGTCAAAGTAATATCTTCACTTATTTGTTTTAAACCTTCAATTGTTTCTTTAAAAGCAAGTGTCTTGCCCTCACTAATCGCGTTATAAAGTGAACAGTTTTTTTCTTCAGCTTGAATACTTAGCGTTTCAATCGTTTTGTTTCCAATTCCGCGCTTGGGCTCATTAATAACTCTCATAAATGAAACATCATCATTTTGATTATATAAAAGTTTTAAGTAAGCGAGCAAATCTTTAATTTCTTTTCTACCATAAAACTGATAACTTCCAACTACTTTATAAGCAATATGATTTTCAAGCATTGCCTCTTGAAGTGGTCTTGCCTGAGCATTTGTTCTATATAGTATACCTACTTCATTTAAGTCTTCACCCTCATTTTTTAGTTCTTTTATTTTTTTTGCAATATAATCTGCTTCTGTTTTTTCATCTTGAACTTGATTTAAAACAACTTCATCACCATCTATCTGGTCCGTCCACAAATTCTTTTCTTTTCTTTGTTTATTATTTTTAATGACATTGTTGGCAATTGTTAATATATTTTGAGTTGAACGATAGTTTTGTTCTAAAACAATTTGAATGGCATTTTTAAAATCTTTTTCGAAGTTTAAAATGTTTTTATAATTGGATCCACGAAAAGCATATATAGATTGGGATTCATCACCGACAACACAAACATTAGGATTGTTTGCTGATAATTTTTTGATTAAAATGTATTGAGCTTCATTTGTATCTTGATACTCATCAATTAAAATATATTTAAACATTTTTTGATATCTCTCTAATATTTTTTTATTTTCAAATAATTTAATTGGTAGTATTAATAAATCATCAAAATCTAGAGAGTTATTAGTTTTTAATTTTTTTTCATAACTTAAAAAAACTTTATGAACAACTTCATCCATTGCTGATGCAATAAACCTTTCAAAGCCTTTCGCATCAATCAGTTCATTTTTACAGCTACTGATTCGATTTTTAATTGTATTTGGATTATACATGTTAGTGTCATAATTTAAGTCAGATAATATTTTTTTGATTAATGTTTTAGAATCACTTGCATCTAAAATTGTTAAGTTTTTTTCAAAACCAAGTTCTGCATAGTTTTCTTTTATTATTTTCAATCCAAATGAATGGAAGGTTGAAATTTGCATTTCATGTATTCCAAAGGGCACAAGTTTTTGAACTCGTCCTTTCATTTCTTTAGCTGCTTTATTTGTAAAAGTTATTGCTAAAATCTCTGATGGATTCGCTAATTTTTTTTCTAAAATATATGCGATTCTAGTTGTTAAAACTTTTGTTTTACCACTGCCCGCCCCTGCAATTACCAAAAGAGGTCCTTCTGTTGTTGTTACTGCTAATTTTTGTTCTTTATTTAAATTTTCAAGCATTTTATCACCTTGTATTATGATATCACATCAAGACTGTAACTGTCATTTTTTTTATCCATAATATTTAGTTATTTTTGAAAATGTATATTCGCTATAAATACTTTATTGCAAATCATAAATTTTTTACACAAAATAAAATAAGCACTTATTTATAACACTTATTTTAATATAAAATTCAATTTTTAAACGGTATAAATTCGTAACCCGGCACTTTCTCTGTAACTACAGCAATCTTGGGGTATATTTCGTATTTATCTTTAGAGACTGGGAATATGTATGAATACTCGGCGTGCATAACGCACTCTCCGGGATTTTCATTTTCTATCACCTTTAGATATAGTTTGTTTTTTAAAGCTCGTGTTGATAGTGGGTAGCTATTTTCCTCGGTACAGATTCCCGAGGTATACATATAGGTTAAAAAATCATATTTTTCAAACATTTCCGGAGTTATTCTTCCGCTTTCCAAATAATTAGAACGCCTATCTTCGTTAACTCTTTTATTAATAAATGCTTCATAGTCCTCATAATTTTTAAGGACTTCATTGTAGTATGTTGAGTGTACTTTGATATTATCGGAGTATTCTGTTATGTTATTAAAAAAGAGTTTAGTTCCTATAAATTGATGAAGAATAATAACGAAAAAACTCAATATGAAAAAAGTTGGTATAAATAGCACTAATATTATTATTTCTTTTTGTAATTTCATAATCTCACCTAGTATAATCATAACATATAATGAGGATTGATATAAAATTTTATTTTTTTTTTTAATTTGCATAAATTATTATTTTAGATCTCATCTGTTGTAAAAAAGCTAGTTTTGTAATATACTTTATTAAAGTTTAATTTGATCTAGGAGGTTTGTTTTTCATTTAAGCTTAGCGCCAGAACTCATATGAGTGGACGAGGTTGATAGTTATCGAAAATTCGGCGGATGCTATCACGGTTTTAAATCGTTAGGTATATAACAGAGGTTCAAAATATTTATTGAACTTAAAAAATATACTAGTAAACACGAGGAGGAAATATGTGTGGAATTGTCGGCTATGTAGGTAGTAAAAATGCACCTACTATTTTAGTTGACGGATTAAGCCATTTAGAATATCGCGGTTATGATTCAGCAGGAATCGTTTTTTATGAAAATAATAAATTTAATATTATTAAAACGGAAGGAAGAATAAGTAATCTTAGAGATGCTATTCCTTTTGAAAGTCCTTCAAAAGTTGGGGTTGGACATACTAGATGGGCGACTCATGGAGTTCCCAATCAAGTTAATTCACATCCTCATAAGCAGGGGAAAATTACATTAGTTCACAATGGAATAATAGAAAACTATACTGGTTTAAAAAAAGAATTAGGTAATTATACTTTTAATTCTGAAACTGATTCAGAAGTTGCATGCGCTTTAATCGATAAACTTTATAATGAGTTAGGTAATATGGAAGAAGTTTTAGAAAAAGTACCTAGCATGTTAAAAGGATCTTATGCCTTGGGAATTGTTGTTGATGATGAGCCAAATAAAATTTATGCAATTAGACATAAAAGTCCCTTAATTATAGGTGTCGGTGATAACGAAAATTTTATTGCATCAGATGTTCCAGCAATACTTAATAAAACCAAAAGATATATTTTATTAGATGATTTCGATGTTGTTATTCTTAGTGATGAAATTAAAATAAAAAGAAATGGAAATTTTATAGAACCAATCATAAAAGAATTTGATTGGGAGGTTGATCAAACATCTTTAAATGGTTTTGATCATTATATGTTAAAGGAAATTTATGAACAACCAGATGTTGTTAGAAGAACTATCGAATCCTTTGATACAAACGAATTTCCTGAGTTTACATCATATGAAAAAATTGAAATTGTTGCTTGTGGTAGTGCTTATCACGCTGGTTTAATTGGTCTACATTTAATTGAAAATTATACCAATATTGAAGTAAGCATTCACGTTGCTAGTGAGTACCGATATAAAAAGCATAATTTTAATAGAAAAACTTTAGTTATTATTATATCTCAATCTGGAGAAACAGCTGATAGTTTAGAAACTGTTAGAATTGCGAAAGAAAATAATATTGATACTTTAGGTATCGTTAATGTTTATGGATCATCAATTGCTAGAGATGTTAAATATTTAATTTACTCAAAAGCTGGATGTGAAATTTCAGTTGCAACGACAAAGGCCTATTTATCTCAAATTACAATTATGGGTCTTATTGCTTCTAAAATTGCAAAGTTAGATAAAGTTGATTCGGAACATTTAATAAAAACTATTGTTTCGGTTATTGAAAAAAGAGAGATTTACGATAATATTGCAAACTCTATATATACTAAAGAACATCTATTTTTTATAGGTCGGGGCATTGATTATTATTTGGGTCTTGAAGGGTCTTTAAAACTAAAAGAAATTTCTTACATTCACAGCGAGGCCTATCCGGCTGGTGAATTAAAACACGGAACTATTTCTTTAGTAACTCCAGGAACTCCTTTTATTGCAATTGTTACTGATGAAAGTATTGCCGAGAAAACAATTAGCAATATTAAAGAAGTAAAAGCAAGAGGAGCTCGAGTAATTTTGTTAATAAGAGAAGATCTTTTTGAAAAAGGAGATTATTACGATGAAGTCATCTTAATCCCAAGGCTAGATGATATATATCAACCTTTAGCAACTGTTATTCCCCTACAACTAATTGCTTATGAAACTGCGAAAAAACGAAACTGCGATATTGATAAACCAAGAAATTTGGCTAAATCCGTTACCGTTGAATAAAAAAAATAAACCATTAGATTTCTAATGGTTTTTTAATTCTTCAACCGATTTGGCAACTATTTTGCCATCAAGTCTATTTCCAAGTAAATAAGAATAATACCCTGCAGCACCAATCATTGTTGCATTATCAGTACAGTATTTTAATGAAGGAATTGTTAAATTGAATTCCTTTTTTTCGCATTCTTCTTCTAATCTTCTTCGCAGACTAGAGTTAGCGGCGACTCCACCAGCTAATATTAAATTTTTAATTTCAAGTTTTTCCATAGCTCTAATTGTTTTTTTAGTTAATATTTCGACTACTCTATTTTGAAATGAACAAGCTAAATCTTCTTTTCTAATTTCATTTCCTCTCTGCTTTTCATTGTGAACTAAGTTTATAACAGCACTTTTTATTCCACTAAAGCTGAAATCATCTGTTTTATCATCTAGTGGCTTGGGAAGATCATAAGTATCTTCTCCTTTTTGTGCTAATTTATCTAAAACTGGACCACCAGGATATCCAACATCTATTATTCTTGCAACTTTGTCATAGGCCTCACCAACTGCGTCATCTAGAGTTCCTCCGATTTTTTCAAATGAATAGTCCTCTTTCATTAAAACTAATTCAGTATGACCTCCACTTACAACTAACGCAATTAAAGGGAATTTAAGCGGACTTTCAAGGTTGTTGGCATAAATATGCCCTGCAATGTGATGAACCGGTATAAGGGGCTTGTTTGATGATATAGAAAGCGCTTTAGCAGCCATCAGACCAACTAACAGTGAACCTATCAAACCAGGTCCATATGTAACGGCAATTGCGTCAATATCATTCATTGACAAACCAGCTTTATTTAGTGTTTCTTCTAAAACAATTGTAATGTTTTGTTCATGATTTCGACTTGCTATTTCTGGAACAACTCCGCCAAAAACTTTGTGAATATCTATTTGTGAAAAAATAGTTGTTGCTAAATCTTCAACACCATTTTTAACAATTGCAACACTAGTTTCATCACAACTAGATTCAATTGCTAGCACTATTACATCATCTTTCATAATCACAACTCCTTAACAAGTAACAAACCATCAATTCCTTTATAATAATTTTTTTTAATTTCTTTTTCAACAAAACCAAATTTTTTATAAAAAATAATTGCATCTTCGTTATCTACTTTAACTTCTAAAGAAACAGATAAAATATCTTTTTCTTTTTTTATCATAGATTTTACTAACGCACTACCAATTCCTTTGTTTCTTTCTTTTTCCAAAACATAAATATAATCAATTTCAATTCTTTCATATATCACGGAATATGATATTATTCCCTTTATACAGTCCTCTTCATAAATAAGAATTTCCCGAAAAGGATTTTCAAAAGAGAAGGAAAAATTTTCATCTAATTCTCTTACAAATGCCTCAACATATTCCTTATCAGAAATTTTAAATTCCCTAATCATTTTTCAACATCCATTTTTTTTATATAATTGGATTTAACTGAGTGTACATTTTCTTTTTCGTCCTTGAATTTTTTAATAATTTCTATTATATCTACTTTGGGCTCGAAAACTTCAACTCCCTCAACTTCTTCATAACTCAAAAACTTATATTTTTTATTGCTTATAACTAACTCCTCGAGTTTAATATATATGTCGTTACTCTTCATAGCTTCTTCATTATAAAGACCTGAATAAACAAATCCATTTCTATCTTTTATTAAGGGAATTGTTGTTTCTTTATAACCACTAGACATCATCATTAATGTTGATATTGTACAAATCGGAATCTTTAAGTTCCACGCAAGGGTTTTAGCAATTGTTATACCAACTCTAATTCCTGTGAAAGATCCAGGTCCGTTTACAACATAAATTTTATCGATATCTGATAATAAAAAGTTTGATTTTTCTATGACGTCTTCAATAAGAAAAAAAATCCTTTCAGATAATTTTTGGTCGTTTTTTTCTTGATGATGAACAACAATTTTATCATTATCGCTTGTTGCAATATTAATATAAAAAGAAGACGTATCTAAAAACAATGTTTTCATAAAACGCCCTCGCATAAATCAACATATTTTTCACCGTGAGGTGTAATAACTAGGATACGCTTATTTTCACCAACAATTTTGAACTTTATATCTAATCTCTCTTTTGGTAAAAATTCCTTAATAGTATCCGCCCATTCAATTATAACGACACCATTTTTTTTATAATATTCTTCAATATCAATACCATCGATGGTTCCATCTAATCGATAAACATCCATGTGAAATAAAGGGAGTTCTCCCTCATATTCTTTAATTATTGAAAAAGTTGGCGAAGTAACGCTTTCTGTTATACCCATTGCAGTTGCGAAACCTTTTGTAAACATAGTTTTTCCGCTGCCAAGTTCACCATTTAAACATATTACCATGTTTTCAAATTTTTCTGATTCAATATTTTGTGCTATTTCAATTGTTTCGTTTTCATTTTTTGTTGTTACTTTAAATTCCATTATAATCACCTTATATTATTATATAAAAAAAAGAGCATAAACACAACTTATTTACTCTTATTTTTTATTTTAGTGGATTTGCTGTAACAAATCTTATTTGTACATTTTCAACAATTTTATCGGCAAGGTCGGTAACTTGAATGCCATCTTTATACTCAACTCCATCATCTTCGAAAATCGCCTCTATGGTGAAATAATTTGGGGATACACCATAGACAATTACTTCAGTATAAACTTCACTTTTATCTAATTCTTCAATATACCAATCATAAAGATCAGTAACACTTATTTCTGTTTCATATATAAATGCATCGATAGGTCCTATTACTTCAGTTTCTTCTTTGAACAATGTAGCACTAGGATGGAGAGGCATTCTTGCAACCAAACCACTTTCATTGGTTTTGGGCTCTTTTTTTTCATCAGTTTTTTCTTCTTCATCAATACCAAAACAGCCCACCATAAAAATCATAATTATAAGTAAAAAACCAAGTTTTAAAAATCTATTCATAAATCCTCCTAAATTAATATCGTGAATTTCATCAAACATTAAGTACCATAGAAATTACTCCCGTTAAAACTGCATTAAGTATTAAAGCCACGACAAATTGTACGCAAAAAAAGATTAATACATATATGAGTTGACTATCCAATTCCCAAGAGTTTAGAAGAGCAAAAATAAATACAAGTAAGAAATATCTTATAACAAAGGCAATGGCTACTGCCGCGAAAAATAAGGGTCCTGGTGAAGAACTTTCTACAATTATTAGAAAACCCAAAAATAGTTCAATACTTGTTACAAATGTTAATATTCCGCCCCAAATCCAGTAATTTTGATTCATTCCTTTTGCAATAACAATGACTGTAAGTATAAGTGTTATCATGTAATTTTCTCCCTATTTTTTATTCCAAATCAGCGGTTAATATTCTGAGTTGAGACCCAGAAACGTTGCGAGATGGTCTGCTGTCGATTTGAATTGTATCTGAAACATCAATAAGAACTTCGTTATACTCCTGTTGTAGTTGTAAATTTATAACTGAATAGTCATCTGAAGTGTATCCTGGACTGACATCATCAAAAACAGAATTTTTTTCAAGCTCTGTCATATACCAATCACGTATTGTATCGACATCATCTTCTGATTCATAAATAAAAATTCTTTGAAAGCCTGTAATTTCCTCCTCTTCTTCAATAAAAGCCATTCCTGGATAAAGTGGGATTCTTTTAGGAAGTCCGCTTTCATATCGGTCAGAATCCTCTTTAGAAGTTTCTTCACTGTTTTCTTCTTGTTTCTTATCATCAGTTTTGTTTTCTTCATCATTGCCAAAGCATCCTGTTACAGTAAACAAAAATAATAATAGTAATAGCAATTTAATTTTTTTCATTATAAATCCTCCTTGGTTAAATTATAACATAGATTTATGGTCAAAAAAAATAAATTTAAACAAAAAAAAAGAATTGGCAACTACCTATCTTCGCTTACACTATTGTCGGCGTAAAAGAGCTTAACTTCTGTGTTCGGGATGGGAACAGGTGTATCCTCTTTGCTATCGTTACCAATTCAGTATTGAATAATTCTCTGAAAACTAAGATAATGTGTATCTCTCAAATTAAGTGAATTTAATAATAAATAAATTATGATTAAATCCTCGATCTATTAGTATCAGTCAGCTCAACATGTTGCCATGCTTCCACCTCTGACCTATCAACCAGATAGTCTTTCTGGGATCTTACTTTTTAAAAAATGGGAAAATTCATCTTGAAGTTGGCTTCCCGCTTAGATGCTTTCAGCGGTTATCCATTCCATACATAGCTACTCTGCACTGCCACTGGCGTGACAACAGATACACCAGAGGTATGTCCGTTCCGGTCCTCTCGTACTAGGAACAGCCCTACTCAATTTTCCTACGCCCACGACGGATAGGGACCGAACTGTCTCACGACGTTCTGAACCCAGCTCGCGTGCCACTTTAATGGGCGAACAGCCCAACCCTTGGAAGCGACTTCACCTCCAGGATGTGACGAGCCGACATCGAGGTGCCAATCACCACCGTCTATATGAACTATTGGGTGGTATCAGCCTGTTATCCCCGGGGTAACTTTTATTCGTTGAGCGACGGCAATTCCATTCTCTACCGCCGGATCACTAAGTCCTGCTTTCGCATCTGCTTGACTTGTAGGTCTCGCAGTTAAGCTCCCTTATGCCTTTGCACTCTGCGAATGATTTCCAACCATTCTGAGGGAACCTTTGAACGCCTCCGT
>SKGW01000034.1 GCA_007117285.1 Bacilli bacterium | reverse complement strand
TTTTTTTACACGGCTCTTTGAGTTTAGAGTGCAAGAAATTAATCCTTCTGACTTTTTCACCCAAGACTTGGATGTCTTAGGTGACGCTAACGTAGACGGAGACCTGACTTTATCCACGGCGGAAAAAGGAGTCATACTTAAATCGCCAAACGGTACACGATACAAACTAACAGTGGATAATAATGGAAACGTTATCTCGACAGCATTATAATGACACAAAACGTAAGAATAGAGGGAGACCAACTGGTTTCAGAAACAAGGATTTCAATGTCGGACTTTGTAAAACAAAAGAAAGGTGAAATGGAGTTTTTACAAATACAGATTGACGAGTTGGTAGCGCAGATGAACCAACGCATACAAGAACTGGAGAGTTTAACTAACAATGGACAAGAGTGAAGCGTTACAAGTAATAAAACAATTACATTCAACTTTCAGAGGTACTCTGCAAGAACATGAAGTAATTAAAGAAGCACTTAAAGTGTTAGAGGAATAAATATGATACCAAAAATAGACGTACTTAGTGCAAAGTCAACCTTGAACGGTTCTGACTTGTTTTTAATAGAAGATAGTGAAGATAGTAACTCCAAGAAGAAAGTTACTGTGGATTCCACCAGAGGTACGTCTATGGGTACTATAGTACACGGTGCTGATGATACAGCGGCAAGACCTACAGGGTACACAGTTGTTACATGGTATGGTACCGTGGAACCTACTAACGCAATAGATGGAGATGTGTGGGTTGACACGAGCGAGGATTAAATGACTAATTCTTTATTAGATGGATTAGTGTCTGCAGTAACTTTCGACGAGGGCACCTACTCAGGTAACGTTGCGGATGATTTATCAGGCAACGGAAACCACGTTACTAAGGCTTCTGGTTCCATCTTTGGCGAAGAGTCTGATGTTCGTGGACAGAGTATGCGTATTAATACTAACAACACACAACAAGCTTCTATACCGGCGGGTATATTTTCCGGGGAACAAACAGGATTTGCCACATATTTCTGGTCTCGGTTGAACCACAATGATAACGATAGGGCTAGGTTATTTGGTATATCTAATACTGGAGTTTCCCACTTCACATCACTACTCGGAGTAGCTATTTTAGCAAGAGAACTTACTACTACGTATCACACGGTTGTAAATGGTTCCAGGGTGGATAGCGGTGCAGTAATGCCTGTGGGTGAGTGGATTCCAATTCTTATTAATTTCAAAGACGGGGTAATAAAGTTTTATATTAATAGGGAATTAGTCAGGACTACCGAAGTCTCATCTTTAAACATAGCAGGTGAGATTAGGTTTACTAATATGGGGGGTTCTGGTGCTAGGTGGAGAGCCGGTGCTAGTATTGACGAGTTTAACCTGTGGAACCGGGGACTGTCAAACAGCGAGGTTGACTATTTGCTGACGGATAAACTATATTCCTTTGACGATTTTGTCTCAGGGGGTCCGCCGTCTAATAACTTTGTTAGAAAAAACGGTATATTTGTACCGGTTAGTACGGGTATAAAGTCAGGCAGTTCGTTTATTAGTACAACTACTTTAATAAAAAAAGATGGCATATGGACTTAAAAAAGGTTAGTTTTATAAAAGAAAAACATCATAACTAATATATTAGAGAGTAATACATGGCATACGCTACACGAAATCAAGTGGAACAGTATTTAGGAGTTTCGTACACATCCAACACATTTCCCACATCAACAGCTATTGAGGAATGGTTGGACGACATCCAAGTAGAGATAGATAACGAAACTAAAACGTCATACGATATTATAACTAAATCAGACGTTATCATAGACATATCAAGTGATACTACTACTACAAGTGCTGTGTCATTTGACGGTACTCGGTTCACACAAATACCTGCTACTGCTGACTTAATACAATTACCTGATAAGGACGTGGTATCTTTAACCACTGTCGAGATTAATAGGGCTGCACCTCAAGCAACACCTGTATGGGAACAACTCAATATAGGGTTAGGTGGCGACGTACGATTACATAAGAACTCGATTCAGATATTACGTTCAGGGATACCTGTATTGCGTGGTACGGCTCGGTTTAAAGTAACATATAATGTTGGCAACCCTGAGTTAGCACCTATAGCTAAATGGATAAGTATATACAAGGTGGCATTACGTGTAATGATGTCCCAACAGGTTAACAATATAGCTGAAGGGTCACAAGGTCCAATCCGTATAGGTGACATATCCATTGACAACAATTCGGGGTTCAGTTTAGATTTCATTGAAAGTACACAACGTTTATTAGACCGAGAGGTCGATAAGTTAGGTACGCATAACACATACGTAATATGAGGACGGGCGACAGTGCAAAACGGGTGTTTGAACGCAGGATATTTGTTAAACCCCCTGCAAGCGATATCACTATAACTCATATTAATACAACATCACAAACATTAAGCGGGTACTACGGGTACACGAAAAACACGACTTCCGTTTCAAAGACCGTGGGTGTTCCGTACACGTACGTACTTAATAATCGTCAGTTTAACTCCTTTGGGGTAACAAATGACGGACAGAACAAGATTGCTGTGCCTTCATCAGCAACGTTAACGGTTGGTGACTCAATCACTATTGAAGGCAAACCTGATACTTACGAGGTTGTGAGTGTAACTGATTTACATTATCACAACGTCACTTGTGGACTCATAGTTACGACTAAAGTACGCAATTAACGCTTACGAGCACTATGGTATATACACCTGTTGTTTTAACGACGGCACAGTTAGAAGACAAACTGTTCCAGAACATATATAGTCTATTAGACTCTTCTAAATTATCAGGAACTACTATTAAATCCCAGGACGACCAGAATTATAAAGATTTTCCTTCTTACACTATTTATATCCCTGACGTGGATAGTTCGACTCGCGACATGCGCGGGACTAACCAAAAACGTCAAGCCAAGGTTCAGATAGAATATAACTGTAACCCTATCCAAGGATATAGACAATTATCATTAATGTCTGACGCATTTGAGTCCGCTATTAATACTAATAATAATAACTTACGTACTGCTCGGCTCAGGTTTATATCGGCTACAACGGTATCAACTCAACCTGTTATGGTGAGCCAACAAACTGTGTTCGGTAAGATTAAAACGTACACGTTCGAGGTGTTATTATGAGTCAGAGGATAGTATCGGGTGAAGAAGCATTACGCATTTTAAACGACACTAAACAACGGTTAATGGCTAAGAAACATATTATAGAAAGTGCGACACCACGTCAAGCCGCCATGACTATGATACATAAATTACTCGGTCGTGTCCCTATACATACTGGTGAAACTGCTCAAGGTATATCTGCACACCCTGAAGGGAAAGGATACAGAGTTACATCTCAAGTATCGGGTGCATTCAAACAAAACATTTATACTGACATGCAAGAAGCCTCGAACTACTACTTAGGAGGGCGAGACCGTCTTCCTTACTCACAAGTAGCTAAAACAGGTGTACCAGGTTGGTTTACGTTAACTGCGAAAGAAATAGAGGGTATGTTCAAGGATATTATAACGAGTGAAGTGAGAGGGTTTAAGATAATCAAATGACGCAGTATAAGACACGTGACGGACGAGTGATTGAATTAACGGATACGGAGTATTTAGAGTATCCTAAGAACATTCATTTGATAAAGATTGAAAATGTCGACTCGGTTTCAAGAGACCAAGATATGAGGAAAAAACAAGATGGCAAACTTACACGCAAGAGACGTTGAACTTAAGTTGGCTTCGAGTGTGACTATACCTACGGGTGCTGCGTTAGACACAGTATTCGGCTCAGGTGTTACTATTGTAACAGCTAAATCGGTAGAGTTAGACGAGGGCGAACACCAGTTCGAACAACAAAATTACCACGGAGAAGGCGCAGACGGCTTCCAGAACCAGGGCAAAGTACGCTCACCTAAGGGACCTGCAACATTATCCATAACAGTGGACAGCGACAACCTACGAGCTATGCAAGCATTACTCTACGATTCATCGACAGCTATCGGCGGGTCACACACACGATTCCGTGACGGTAACGCTGCACGAAAAACTGTAGCAGTATTAGTTAACATGGACAACGGTGAGGACGAATGTTCATACGTGCTTGATAAAGCTGAAATGGTTGCACCTGCTACTCGAACGACTGGCGAAGACGGAGTTGTCGAATACGACTTAGAACTGAAAAGTTTAGCTCGTGACTTCTACGGTCCTGAGTGGAAAAACTAAACACTGAGGGGATACCCCCTCTTTTTATATTCCCAATTATTACTTTTATAGGATAATGACACACAACATGAAAGAAAACGATAAACCGAGACCTTATGCCAACCTTTCGATTAACGGATGTCCGTTTCACGTATGGCGAGGGATAAGCGAACCAGCTAAAGCATATTGTAACGACCAGTATTGGGTGCGTATCAAAGAACTCCTTGACAAAGAACGCGAACTAGAAACGTTACGAATAGCGTTAATGGATAGGTCAGTCGGTAATACTATTACACCGCAAGTTACTCCTGAACAGGAAGAACAACCGGTTAAGAAAAGATATATAGGAAGTGACAGAAAATGACTAAAATAAACATGGATAGATTAAGACGACATATTTTGAACGAATTAGTGTTTGATATAGATGGCGACCAGTTCGTTATTACACCGGAAGTAAAAGACAAGATACGTATATTAGAGAAACTCAGTGCTGAGAAGTCAAAGGAAAGTTCGTTACAAGTATTCAGAGAGTATTTAGTAACTAAGTTTGTTGAGAGTGTCGAGGACGCGGACCAACAAGTCATAGAAGATTTCGTTGACAGTAATATTGATATCCTGATTCAACAGTTATCAATCGGGTTCAAGTTAGCTAAACCTGAACAGTTCCAGACTAAGACTGACTCCCCAAACTAGACGTGAGTAAGCTCTCTAAACAAGAGAGACTTGCTCGGTTTAAAGAAAAATTAAATAATATTACTACGTGGGCTGACGTTGACAAAGAACTCAGTCTACAGGTCACACAGTTCGAGAAAGAATTTGGCATACTCGTGACAGGTGACTTTCCGCTTATGCGATTCCAGCGCATGTATGACGACTTGGTTATACTGAATAAACGGGAAGAAAAAGAAATGAAACGCTCACAACGTAAAGGACGACGATAAATGGCACAAGACGTATTAACAGTAGTACTTAACGCAGTAACTAACATCCAGGAAGCAGTAGACGGGTTTAATAAACTTACTCAGTCTATTCAAAAAGCAAACAAAGAAGTCAAGAAACATTCTTCGTTAGTTACTAATCTCAATAAGAAGTACAGAACGTTAAACGGTCAGATTAAAACTGCTAATGGTTCCATGAACGCGTTTAATAATACTGTTGACACGTTACGTAAGAAAGGAAATGTGCTTAAAGAGTTTCATGCACGACTGTTAGCTATATCTATGTCAATGTTATTCTTTGGTATGTTTATTAACAGATTCTTGAGAGGTATCGCGAGAAGTGCTATTAATACGTATATGGAAATACAAGGTCGTCACGGCGAGTTTACCATCGGTGTAAACAGACTGGCTGGTGCCTGGGCATTCCTTAAGTTTAGTATTATGGATGCTTTAGCAGAAGCTGGTACGTTGGACTTTATTATTGACACGCTCATATCTA
>SKGW01000016.1 GCA_007117285.1 Bacilli bacterium | reverse complement strand
TGAAGCGCAACAGGTATTTTTATACCTAATTCATTTATTAAAGAAGAAACCATTAGAAATACGGTTTTAAATCCCCCCATGTACTTAGCGGCACCAACACTAACTCCTAAAATAACAGGAGCATTATTATTATTACATTCTTCTAAAATGAACTTAGCCCACTCTAGATTGTTTATATTAAACTGACATATTGCATATTTTTCCGCATATGCCTTTTCAACCATATCTTTAGCATTTACTAGCAAAAAACTTCCTCCTTATCCATTTTTAATTTTAGCATTTTTGACTAGTGTAGTCAATTGAACTAAAGCTGAGTTGTACAGTAAACGAACATATGATATATTATATTTAAGAAGGTGAAATTATGCGTGCAATAGTATTATCTGGAGGGGGAGCAAGAGGGTCTTACCAAATCGGTGTTTGGAAAGCTCTCCGTAAGTTAAAAATTAAATATGACATTGTGACCGGCACCTCAGTCGGTGCTTTTAATGGTGCGCTAATGGTGCAAAATGATTTCTTCAATGCTAAAAAAATTTGGGAGAACATGGACTATAAATTTGTTTTCGATAGCAAAGTAAACATTGATGATTTTGTTGCCTCACTAAAAATATATGCAAGAGAATTTTTAGAAGGTGGGGGCTTCTCGGTTAATAATTTAGAAAAAAATATTGAAAAACATTTAAAACTAAAAAAATTTTATCGCTCAAAAATCAAATATGGATTAGTTACTTTTAATTCGACAACATTAACTGAAAAATGCCTAAGTAAAGAAGAAATACCTAAAGAAAAATTGAAGGACTATTTAATGGCATCAGCTTCACCGTTTCCAGCGTTTCGTCCTGTAAAAATAGATGAAGAGAAATTTATTGATGGAGGATTTTATGATGTACTGCCCATCAACTTAGCCGTTAAATTAGGTGCTGATGAAATAATTGCAGTGGATCTTAAATCTTGGGGATTTAGAAAAAAGTTAAAAGACAAGACAGTTAAAATTACGTTTATCAAGCCGAGAAACAAATTAAACATGTTTTTACGTTTTGAAAGTGATGTTTCAAAAAGGCAAATCAGACTGGGCTATAACGATGTAATGAAAAAATATGATAAACTATATGGAGATAAATACACATTTAAAAAGTGGGGATTTGAAAAAAACTTAAAAAAATTTGACCCGTGTGCCCAAAGTTTAACCAAAAAAGAAAAAATAAGTGTAATTGAAAACTGCGGAGAAATTTTTGATTTAGATGACTCACTAATATACAATATAAAAGAATTCAACAAAAAAATTAGTGATTGCATTGATGAAATAAAATTAGTGGATTTAAAAAAATATGACTTAAAAGACATAAAATTGAAAAAAATTCAAAAACAAGTGGTAAAATATATGATAAGCAATTATGAAGGCGATATTGCTTTGAAAATAGGAAGACTTTTTAAAAAAGAGAAATTATGTGCCGATTATTTACGTTGCATAAGGAAAAGGTGAAAATATGAGAAAAACAATTTTAACAGGAGATAGAACAAGTGGCAAATTACATATCGGCCATTATTTTGGTTCGCTTAAAAACAGAGTCGAACTTCAAGATAAATATGATACTTTTATAATTATGGCTGATGTTCAAGCACTGACAGATAACTATAATAATCCGGAAAAAGTTAGCGAAAATGTAATGAATGTTGTTTTAGATAATTTGTCGGTTGGAATTGATCCAGACAAAAGTAACATCTTCATTCAATCAATGATTCCAGAGATAGCGGAATTAACAGTTTACTATTCTAATCTAGTCACAATTGCGAGGCTTTACCGAAATCCAACAGTGAAAACCGAAATAGAACAAAAAAAACTTTTGTTTGGTGAAAAAGGTGAAGGAGTAACATACGGATTTTTAGGATACCCAATTAGTCAAGCTGCTGATATAACAGCTTTCGGAGGAGATTTAGTTCCTGTTGGTGCTGATCAAATTCCAGTAATCGAACAAACAAGAGAAATCGTAAGAAGATTCAATAGTATTTATGGAGATACTCTTTCTGAGCCAGAACACTTATTAAGTGAAACGCCAAGATTAAAAGGTCTTGATGGAAATGAAAAGATGGGCAAAAGCTTAGGTAATGCAGTTTTTCTATCCGATACAGAAGAAGAAGTTTTAGAAAAAGTATTAAAGGCGCTTACAGATAAAAACAAAATAAAAAAATACGACCCAGCCGATCCCGATAAATGTATGGTCTACTATTATCACAAACTATTCAGTGGTGAAGAAGCTAAAATAGTTGAAAAAGAGTGTCGTGCGGGTGAACGAGGATGTGTTGACTGCAAAAAACAACTTGCTGGAAACATATCGAACTTTTTAAAGCCGATTCAAGAGAAGCGAAAATATTACGAAGAACGTCCAGAGTTAGTCGAAGAAATTATTAAACGCGGGAACCTTAATGCAAAAAAAAGAGCGGAAGAAATCATGAAAAAAGTTAGACATAGTATGAAAATTGATTATTTTTCTTGAAAGAATTGACTATTTAATATATAATTAAAGAGTAAGAGAGGTTGAAAAAATGGAAGAAATATTATTGGTGGCAGAAGAAAAAATGAAAACAGCCATCGAAAAAATGGAAGATAGATTTAGAAATATAAGAGCAGGTAGAGCAAATGCTGCAATTTTAGATGGTGTTATGGTTTCATATTATGGAGTTCCAACACCAATTAATCAAATTGCAAATATATCGATACCAGAGGCAAGACAAATAGCAATTAAGCCATTTGATAGAAATTCATTGGGCGATATTGAGAAAGCTATATATGAAGCAAATATTGGACTGTCGCCTAATAATAATGGAGATTTTGTAATTATTAACATACCAGCTTTAACGGAAGAAACAAGAAAAGATTATGTTAAACAAATTAGAGCGATTGCCGAGGAAGCAAAAATAGCGCTTCGAACTATAAGACAAGATTCTAACAACGCAATAAAAAAGTTAGATAATCCAGAAGATGAAATCAAAGACGGAATTGCAGAAATGCAAGAAATTATTAACAAATTTAATAAAATAGTTGATGATAAAACAAAGCTCAAGGAAGAGGACTTGATGAAGGTGTAGTTGACTACACTTTTTTTACACTTTAGAGATAAAAAAAACAAATTGTTTTTGTATCATGTTATAATATATAAAGAGGTGATTAGATGATAAAAAGAGGACTGCTTACGGCAGTGATGATTTTTATGTTTGCTATGGTTTTGTTTCCATTATCAGCTAGCGCTAATAATGATAATAGAACTTTGCAAGATTTGATAGATGAACTAAATGTTTTAAGAGATAATTTAAATAGGGTTCAAAACGAGCAAACTCAAACTGAGCAAGAAATTAAACAGACCCAGGCCAATATCTCTAGAATTAATAGAGAGATTATGGAAATGGATAAAGATATTGAAAACTTGATAAAAGAGATTGAACAACTTGAAATAGACATTAGAGAAAAAGATGAAGAAATGAAGCGGGTTATTAACCAACATCAACTATCTAATGGAAATAATGCTTATATAGAATATGTTGTTGGTGCCTCAACAGTCACAGACTTTATATTTAGATTGGCAATTGTTGAACAAATAACTGAATATAATAAAAACATGATTGACACTATGAACGACATGATTGAAGAGTCAAATAGAAAAACAGCTGAACTAGAGGGCAAGAAAGTTGCTTCAAAAAACCAAAGGGCTAGTTTATACAGTGAGCAATTAAAGTTAGGAAGACGTTCTGAGGAATTAAATGAACACGAAATGTCTTTGGCAGATGAAATAAGCGATGCGAGAAAAACGATTGAAAACTACGAAAAGTATTTTAATTGTAAGCCACATCAAAGATTGAAAGATTGTACAAGATTTCCATTAGATGTTAGCTTTGTAAGACCTCTTGAAAAAGGTTTTGTAACTAGTGATTTCGGTTGGAGAACAAATCCACTAACAGGGGTGGGAACAAGGTTTCATTCCGGAATGGACATAGGTGGAAATGCTGTTGGAACAAATGTATATCCAGTTGCAGTTGGTCGAGTTGTCTTAGTAGGATACAACAGATGTGGTGGAAACTACGTTATAGTTCAGCACAGTGTTAATGGAAAATATTATGCATCACGTTATTTGCATTTGAGTAGAGTTAACGTTAGAACGGGACAAGAAGTTAGACGTGAAACACCAATTGGTGGAATCGGCGGCGCAGATCTCAGCGTTGATATATGTTCAACAGGAGCTCACTTACACTTTGATATAGCGCAAGGTATTTATGGACAGGACTTTATAAGTTTTAGTAGCACGGGACCAGTTATAAATCCAAGAAACGTTTTACAATTTCCTCGTGCAGGCCGACCTTTAGTATGGTTCTATGGAAGATTTTAAGGAGGGAATATGAAAAAGGAAATTGACACAGAAGAGTTAAATGATTTAGTTAAGTTGGGGAAAAAACTTTTAAAAGTCGTATACATATTTGTTTTAATTATTGGATTGTATGCAATAACAATCCTTTTAAAGGAATTAGGATTAATTAGGTTACTTTTAAATCTTTTAAAAATTAGCGCACCTTTATTCATTGGTATAATAATTGCTTGGATATTTGATCCAGCAGTAACCTTCTTCGCTAAAAAAGGCGTTAAGAGAATTTTTGGAGCATTAATAGTATACGCAATATTTTTTGCGGCACTGGCACTATTTTTTAGCATAATAATACCAGTATTTGCTTCACAATTAGAAGAATTCTCGAGGACTATCCCATCAATTATTTCATGGATAACTTCAGGAATTGACGATTTTTTCGAGTACTTTAGTAATATAGAAGGAGTTAATCATTTAGCGCTTAAAGCTGATGTTTTACAAAACATTGAACAATTTGGAACAGAACTTCCAAAAACGCTTCCAACATTAACTTTTCAATTTTTAAGAGCACTTGTTGATGGACTTGGAATGTTTGCTATTAGTTTAATCATTGGATTTTACCTTCTAATTAGTTACGAGAAAGCAACAGATGCTGTATTAGTTATGATTCCTAAGAAAAAAAGACCTGAATTTGATGAATTTACTCACGAAGTAAATGTATCATTAAGAGGATATTTAAAAGGAACTTTTCTACTGTCGTTATCTATATTTACGATGACATTAATAGCATTTTCAATCTTTGGTCTAAAAGGAGCCTTGATTTTCGCACTATTTTGCGGACTTACAAATATAATTCCATATTTAGGACCTTGGATTGGTGGAGCGGTAGCAGCAATTGTTGGATTTTCACAAGGTATAACAGTTGGAATTTTAATATTAATTTCGGTTTTCATCATCCAGTCCTTTGAAACAGCGATTTTACATCCACTGCTATTAGGACGTGCAACCAAACTGCACCCGGTTTTAATAATATTGGGCTTATTAATATTTGGACATTACTTTGGAGTCGTTGGACTTATTTTAGCAACACCGATCACCGCAGTTTTAAAAGTTTTATCTTCATTCCTTTTTAAAAAATACAAAGTGTTTGGAATAGCACACTAAAATGTTAATTTATTTAATATCAGGAAAAGCAAGAACCGGTAAAGATACGGTTGCATCAATTATTAAAAAAAATTGCGTTCAAAAAAATTTAAAACATATTAATTTGCAATTTAGTTTTTACATAAAACAATATGCGCTTAAAATAACGGATTGGGATGGTTCCGAAGAAACAAAGCCAAGAGAGTTTTTGCAAACACTTGGAACCGAAATAATACGACAGCAAATAGACTCTGATTTTTTTATTAAAAGAGTTGATGAAGATATAAAAGTGTATTCAAAATTTTTCGACATTATTACAATTAGTGATGTCAGATTAATTGATGAAATTGAATATTTTAGAAAAAATTATGATTCAATGATATCAATTCATATAAAAAGAGATTTAGAAAAAACAAAAGAAAATTCTGTTCATCAAACAGAAATCGAATTAGATAATTACAACAAATTTGATTATGTAATTGATAACAATGGTTCTTTAAAAGAACTGGAAGATAAAGTAAACGAGATACTAAAAAGGATTTGATAATATGACGAATAGAGAATTAAGAAATTTATGGTTTGAGTTTTGGAAATCAAAGGGGCATGAGATTGTAGAATCCGCCCCTTTAGTTCCAATTAATGACGATACATTACTTTGGATTAATGCTGGTGTCACGCCTCTTAAAAAATATTTTGACGGTAGTGCAGTGCCCAATAACAAAAGAATGGCAAATATTCAAAAATGTATTAGAACAAACGATATTGAAAATGTTGGATTTACAGAGAGACATGCAACATTTTTTGAAATGATGGGAAATTTCTCAATCGGAGATTACTTTAAAAAAGAATCAATCACCTGGTCTTGGGAATTCCTAACAGAGTATCTGAAAATGGATAAAGAAAAACTATATGTAACAATATATCCTGGTGATGAAGTTTCGCATGCTGCTTGGAGAAGTATTGGACTTACAGATGACAGAATAATAGAACTAGAAAACAACTTCTGGGAAATTGGAGCAGGACCTTCAGGACCAGATAGTGAAATATTTTATGATCGCGGAGAAAAGTACGATCCAGAAAATATAGGACTTGATTTACTTATAAAAGAAATGGAAAATGATCGTTATATTGAAATTTGGAATAACGTATTTAGTATGTATAATGCTGATCCTTCAAAAGACAGGTCTGAGTATGATGAACTACCAAGCAAAAACATTGATACCGGAATGGGACTTGAAAGAGTTTTAATGGTTATGCAACAAACTGACTCAATCTTTGAAACTGATGTATTATATCCACTTATTAAGGAAATCGAAAAAATAAGTGGTATAAAATATGACGCTCAAGTAGAGTTCAGAGCAATTGCTGATCACATTAGAACAGTTACTTTCTCTCTTTCGGATGGAGCCAACTTTGGCAATACAGGCCGTGACTATGTTTTAAGAAGATTGCTTAGAAGAGCAGTTCGTTTTGGTAAAAAAATAGGAATTGAAAAACCATTTATGTATAACTTAGTTGAAACTGTTGTAAATACAATGGGAGACTTCTATCCTAATTTAATTACCAAAAAAGAGTTAGTAGCACTAAAGGTTATGGAAGAAGAAAAACTTTTTAATTTAACTTTAGCTAACGGTGAAAAAAAATTCAAAGAACTAGTTGAAAATAGTGATGATAAAACAATAACAGGAGCGGATGCTTTTAAATTATATGACACATACGGTTTTCCATTTGATTTAACAAAAGAAATGGCTGAAGATATTGGTTTTTCAGTTTCTAAAGAAGAGTTTGAAAACCACATGGAAAAACAAAAAGATCTAGCTAGAAACGCTAGAAATGTAAACGAAAGCATGAATATGCAAAATGAACATTTAATTAACTTTAAAGAAGAAAGTAAATTTGTTGGATATGATGTTTTAGAAAATGAAACTAAAATTATTGCAATATTTGATGGTGAAAAATTTGTTGCTAATTCTAAAGAAGGTTATTTAGTATTAGAAGAAACTCCTTTTTACGTTGAATCAGGAGGACAGGTTTCTGATATTGGTTTTATAATAGTTAATAATAATGAAATAAAAATAGAACTATCATTCAAAGGACCGAATAAACAACATTTTCATTATTTTGAAGCCGATGAAGAATTAAAAGTTGGTGACAAAGTTGAAGCGAAGGTCAATGAACAGTTTAGAAACAGAGTAACAGCAAACCACAGTGCAGCACATTTATTACAAAATGCACTTAAAAAAATTCTTGGCTCAGAAATAGAGCAAGCAGGTTCAAGAGTTGATGATAAAACTTTTAGATTTGATTTTATCTATGATGGAAAAATAAGCAATGAACAAATAATTGAAATTGAAAAAGAAGTAAATAAAAAAATTCAAATGAGCAATGAATCAACAATTCAAAAAATGCCAATCGAAGATGCACTTGAGCAAGGAGCAACAGCAATTTTCGAAGACAAATATGATAAAATTGTTCGTGTTGTAAAAATAGGTGAATCAAATGAATTGTGTGGAGGAACTCACGTTGATAACAGTGCATTTATCGAAAAATTCGCAATAGTTGATTTCCAAACTAAAGGAAATAATACATACCGAATAGAAGCTACAACAAGAGATAACATACCACGAGAAGTTTATAATTTTTCTGAAACGCTAAATGATAGTATAGAAAAACAAACTACTAAAATAAATCGTATTTTAGAAGAAGCAAACGAGAACAATATTGAACTTAATTATAATGAAAAATTATTTAACGAGAAAATGGACTCCTATGCAGCTATATTAGAGTTGTCAAAGCATCTGGCCTATTTAAAAGAACAAACAATGAACATTGAAAAAGAATATAAGCAAAAATTAATTCAAAAAAAACTTGAAGATTTATCAGAATACGAAAATCAAATAATTGAAAAAAATAATAAAAAATATTTATTTGTAAAAACTGAAAATGAAACATCAGAAGTAATTAAAGAAATTATTCAAAACATTGCTAACAAACATTCTGATATATTTATTTTTTGGACGAATGCTAGCAATCAAAATATCAACTTTTTTGCAAGAAGCAATACAGATATAAGCGCCGGTGAAATAATTAAAAAAGCCGCTGAATTAATTGATGGAAAAGGTGGAGGAAGTCCAACTTTTGCGCAAGGTGGAGGAACAAATACTTCTTCAATCGATGAAATAATAGAAACTATTAAAGAAATTGTTTTTTAGTAAAATAAATGATACAATTAGCAAGAGGAGTTGTAATTATGGAAAAAACAAAAGTTTATCAAAGTGAAGAAATTCAAGATAAATTAATTGAAGAAACATTGTTAGAAATCCTTAATATTTTAGAGGAAAGAGGTTACGATCCTCACAAACAAATAGTTGGCTATTTAATGAGTGAAGACCCAGGCTATATAACTAATCACAAGGAAGCTCGAACTAGAATCATGGCATTTGAAAGAAGTCAAATACTAGATTATTTAGTTCGTAAAATAGGAAAATGAGATTTTTAGGAATTGATTTAGGAGAAAGAAGAGTTGGTTTAGCAATATCTGACAAGACCAATTTGATTTCAACCCCCTTGAAAGTTATATCAAGTGAAGATTTGCTTAATGAATTGAAACTAATTGTCGAGGAATATGAAATAACAGATGTTATTTTAGGATTTCCCAAAAATATGAACAACACCTTAGGTGACAGTGCTCAAAAAGCGCTAGACATAAAAGAAAAAATAATAGAACAACTTAAAGTTAATGTTTGTTTGCAAGATGAGCGAAGATCAACTATTGCAGCAAGTAAATATATGACTGATAGTAACATGTCGCGCAATAAAAGAAAAAAAAATATTGACTCAATGGCAGCAGCTATTATTTTACAGACATACTTAGATAGGAGAGATAAAAATGGAAGATAAGTTTACGTTTAAAGTTACAGATGATGAAGGAAAAGAGATTGAGTGCCAAGCATTATTTTCTTTCGAAGCAGAAGAAACAGGGAAAAATTATATGGTTTATACCGATAATACTAATGATGAAGAGGGCAATGTTAAAGTATACGCAGCAATTTATGAACCAGAAGTTGATGAAGGTCTTTTGAAGCCTATTGAAACTGATGAAGAGTGGGAAATAGTTCAAAAAGCTTTAGAAAGTTTTCAATCTGAAGAACAAGAAGAAGGAGATGAGCTATAGGCTCATTTTTCATATGAGAATTTCAAAAATAATTTTAGTCATATTTTTATTGGCAATTGCCTACATATATTACATTCAAAGTCCAACCACTAGAGAAAATGATATAGTGGAATTTTCTGTTGCAAGAGGACAGGCCTACAGTACAATTGCGCCTATTTTAAAAGAAGAAAAAGTAATAAAATCAGAAATTATCTTTAAAGCATATGTTAGATTATATAATCCGAAACCTCTCCAAGCTTGTACGTATCAAATAGATCGTTCTTGGAAAATTTACGACATCGTTGAAGAACTTGAAAAAGGATGTAATTTTAGCGATGAAACTATTAGTGTAACAATACCTGAAGGAAGAACGTTGCTACAAACCGCTGAAATAATTTCAAATAAAATAAATTCAACTAAAGAAGAAATTATAGAAGTGTGGACTAGTGATACATTTCTAGATGAAGTAATTGAAAAATATGATTACATAAGTGATGATATAAAAAACCCTCGAATAAAATATCCACTAGAAGGATATCTATTCCCCTCAACCTATGAACTTTTAAATGAAGATGTAACACCAAAATACGTTGCATTTAAAATGCTTGATCAAATGAAATTAGTTTATGATAAAAATAAAGACTTAATTGAGGAAACAGATTTTTCATTTCATGAAGTTTTAACTTTCGCAAGCATTGTTGAATATGAAGGAATTCTCGATGAAGACCGTCCCATTATTGCTGGAGTTTTTTATAACAGATTAGAAAAAAATTGGCGTCTTGAAAGTTGTGCCACATTAGGATATGCAATTGATAATTGGAAATCTCAATATACTTTTGATGATATGGCTGTTGATCACCCATACAACACTTATTTATACGGTGGTCTGCCACCAGGTCCGGGAGGTTCTCCAAGTGAAAAAAGCATAGAGGCCGTTTTAAAACCGACTGAAACAAATTATATGTTTTTTCTTGCAAATGTATGTGATTCAACTGATAATAAAACTTACTTTTCAGAAACACTTGCCGAGCACAACGCAAAAGGAAGGCAGTTTAATTTCAGATGCAATTAATTGAAAAATATGCAAAAGAAAATGAAATCCCAATAATTCAGAAAGAATCACTGAAATTTATCGAGAATTTAATTAATGAGAAAAAAATCAAAAACATACTTGAAATTGGAAGTGCAATCGGATATTCTGCGATTAAAATGGCATTAGTATCAGACGAAATTAAAGTTCTAACCTTAGAAAAAGATGAAACCAGATTTATTGAGGCTAAAAAAAATATTGAGAAAATGAAATTATGTGATAGAATAACAATTCTAAATGTTGATGCAAAAGAATTTATTCTTGATGAGCAATTTGATTTGATTTTTATCGATGCCGCTAAAAGCAGTAATTTATATTTTTTCGAAAAGTATAAAAAAAACTTAAAACAAAACGGCATTATAATCACAGATAATATCAATTTTCATAATTTAAAAGAAGAAGAAATTGAAAACAAAAACTTAAAAAGAATGGTTAAAAAAACAAGGGAATATCGTGAATTTCTTATTGCTAATGAGGAGTTTGAAACAGTTTTTATAGAAATTGGAGATGGACTTAGTATATCGCAAAGGAGGGGATAGCGTGGAAAAAGTTATAATTAGTAGCAACGGAATTCAAGTTTTTGGGAAGTTGAAAAAAAAATATGATTCATATGAACAATTATTATCGGCAATCGAAAAATCTAAATTCCATGTTGTCGCCCAGCATGATAATAGTATTTATATTGAAACGGAGCGTTTTAATATAATAATTGAAAATCAAGATTTAATTTTCGAAAAGAAAGAGTTAAATCAAATTAGAAAAAAAATCGTAAAATATAGAGTAGATCAAAGAAAAAAAAGACTCAAATTGCAAAAAAAATCTCATAAGGGCAGAAGAGTAAGTGCTATATTTTTAGCAACTCTAATTGCTCTTAAATTAAACACAGTTATAATTGATGAAATTGATAAAGAGGAATTTTTAGATTATTCAGAACCAACAATTGAAGAGGAATATGAAGAACAACTGGATTCAATAACGGAATCTAAAATTGAGCATGCAGCTATAATTGAAAAAGCGACACAAGAACTAGAAGAAAAACAAAAAATTGAAGATTTCGAGCAACAAACAATTTCTTCGATGAGTGAAAAAGATCTTAACAAGTTTAACCTTTATAAAATAGCGAAACTAAAATTTTCGGATGAAGAAATAAATGATTTTTTCAAAAGAGATAGTCGTGTTTTAAGAGATGGTTTGAATTCAGAGATGGATGCAATTTTAACTATAAGCCGTTCTGCTAATCGAAATGTTGCAATTGATAATATGCAACTCTTTAATGAAGTAATTGAAAAAGTTTCAACCAATGTAGAAAACAGCATGCCACTTTTTGAAATTCAAATTAAAGATTTTTCTGAAAATGAAAAAGTTCTTGTTGCTGCAGCAATTAAACATGCAGACGTTTTTGAACTTAGCTTTAATCAATCACTCGAAATAATTAAAGAAAACAAACAAACAATTTTAGAACATCCTAGAAATGTTGAAGTGGGGGTTATAGAGACTTTTTACAACTCTTACAGGCAGTTAAACCCGGGATTCCCAAACCCTAGATTCGTTGGAGAAAGCGGAGACAAGGAATATTCTCAAGAAGAAATTGAGAAAGAAATAATTAAATATGCCGAAATTTATGAATTTGATAAAACACTAACAGCACTTGATTTAGCCGTTTTCAGACACGAAACAGGAAACGGAACTTCTTCTGTTTCGAGAAGAAAATACAATTTCGGGGGTCACCGAACACTAGATAGAGAAATTTCAAAATACTACTACTGGAGTTATCCTAGCATGAATTTCGGAGCTTTTAGACAAGTTCATTTAATGAATAATTACTTAACTAATAAAGAAGGTAATTTATACAACATTAATAATAATGAAGTATATTCGGTTTTATCAAAAATGGGGCCAAGGTATGCTGAGGATCCAAACTGGGCGAATATAACTTACAGTCACTATAATAAAGCAATCGAAGAATTGACAGAAAACGAAAAAAGTAGGAGCAAAAGTTGAAAAATTTAATGCTAATACCAGACAACGAAGAGCAAATTCAACTAACCATTAACTCAGTTAAGGGTTTTTTGTTAAGTGTTAAAAACTTGTCTGTTAACATTAATTTTTCGTATGATTCAAATGAAATTTTAGATAAAATAGACTTTTTGAAACAAGAGAATAAAGAAGTGTATATAAACTTAAATAAAAACTATACCAATGATGAAGTCGTTGTTTTAGAAGAATTTTTAGTAACATTATCAAAAAAAGATATCGACGGAATATTCTTTTCAGACATAAGTTTATTAAAACTAGCTAAAAACTATAACTTAATATGGGCGGCTGAGCATGCAACAACTAATTATAAAACGGCAAACACATTTTCTGACTATGGAGCAAAAGGAATATTTATCTCACCAGACATTCCTCTAGAAGAAATGAAAGAGATAAGAGAAAAAACAAAGCTGAAAACATACATACAAATATTTGGATACCACAGCATCTTTACTTCAGTTAGAAAACATATAACAAGTTATATGGACGTTACAGAAAACAAAAATGAAAAAAAACTTTTGAAAATGAAACTAAAAGAAGAAGAATATCCTATATTAGAAAATAGTCTTGGTACCGTTATATTTAATTCAAAAATAATAAATGGATTTTTTATAAACGAACAATTCGATTCTTTTATTGTGAATGGTTTTAATATTGAAAACGATAAGTTAAAAAAAGTAGTTGAAGCACAGGATAGTGAAGTAATTAAAAAACTTTTTGAAAATATAGATGAAAACATATTTTCTAAAAAAACAATTTATAGAGTGAAGGGGGATAAGTAAATGAAAAAACCAGAATTACTTGCTCCTGCTGGTGACTTTGAAAGAATGAAATGGGCGTTTATGTATGGTGCTGATGCGGTTTACTTAGGTGGGCCAGCTTTCGGACTTAGAGCAAATGCAATAAACTTCACTATGGATGAATTAAAAGAAGCGGTTGAATATGCTCATAGTATAAATAAAAAGATATATGTAACCGTGAATATCATTTTACACAACGAAGAAGCAGAAAAAGTCAGTGAGTACTTAAAGAAACTAGAAAAAATAAAGGTAGATGCAATAATAGTTAGCGATCCATATATTCTAGAAGTCGCTAAAGAAAAAACAAATTTAGAAGTTCACATCTCCACCCAGGCCTCAATAACAAACTATAAATCAGCACAATTTTTAAAAGAGCGAGGAGCAACAAGAATAATTCTTGCCAGAGAATTGAGTGAAAAAGAAATAACAACAATAATCGACAAAGTAGATATTGAAATCGAAACATTCATTCATGGAGCAATGTGTGCCTCTATAAGCGGAAGATGTGTTCTTTCGAACTATCTGACCAATCGGGATGCAAACCGTGGTGGTTGCAGTCAAATATGTCGTTGGAGCTTTGATTTATACTCTAATGAAAAAATAAGTGATGAACTTGACTTTTCGCTATGTACAAAAGACCTTATAATGGTTGACTATGTAAAAGATTTAATAGAAATAGGTGTTAGCTCCTTGAAAATCGAAGGAAGAATGAGATCGATATACTATTTAGCAACAGTAATTTCAATTTATCGAAAAGTTATTGACGGTTATTTTGAAAATAAAAATTATGAAATATCAAAAAAAGATCGAGATGCGCTATACAGAGTCGCCAATCGGGAGCAAGTCCCCCAATTTTTTATTGAATCTGATATGAAAAACTATCAATACTATAACAACAGAAAAGAAGTTTCCAATCAAGACTTTCTTGGAGTGGTGTTAGATTACAATAATGATTTGGCATTTATTGAACAAAGAAATTATTTTGAAATTGGCGAGGAAGTAGAAATTATGTCTCCAAATAATGAAATAATTGAATTGAAAATTTCTGAAATTTATGACGAAAATATGGAAGAAATTAGTGTTGTGCGCCATCCACTTCAAAGAGTTTATATAAAAACCCAAAATATATTGAAAAAAAATAGCATAATGCGTAAAAAGATTTGACAAAAATCACATAATATAGTATCATTTTGAAAGTCTGATTTGTTAGAAACAAGAGGTGAAATAAATGGGACAGGAAAAAAAGATTTTTTTAACTAAAGAAGGGCTTGCTGAGCTCAATGAAGAATTAGATTATTTGCGTTTGTCAAAACGTCCGGAAGTAGTTGAAAATTTAAAAGAGGCCAAAGCGTTGGGTGACTTGAGTGAAAATGCTGAATATGATTCAGCAAGATCTGAACAAGCTGAGGTTGAGGCAAAAATAAAAGAATTAGAATTTATTTTAGATAATTATGAACTTGTCGGCAATGGAGATGGCAAGAAGGTTTCGATTGGCGAAAAAGTTAAAATTTTATATATTGATGACAATGAAGAAGATATATATACAATTGTTGGTAGCACAGAAGCTGACCCATTTGAAAATAAAATATCTAATGAATCTGAATTGGCAAAAGCCATCATGGGCAAAAAAGCAGGCGACACAGTGTCAGTTTGTAGCGAAGATGGAAAGTACCCAATAAAGATATTACAAATCATTAAATAACACTAAGGTGTTATTTTTTGAAGGTGGACAAAAAAAAATAATTATTATATACTGTGTAAACGAGGAGGATTTATGGAAAAGAAAAATATTAAAGAAATAACAATTAGAATCGAAGGTGAAGAGTGGGAAAAAGCTCTTGATAAAGCATTTCAAAAAGAAAATGAAAAAGTAACACTTGATGGATTTAGACAAGGAAAGGCACCAAAAGAAGTATTCTTAAAAAAATATGGAATTGGAGCTTTGTTAATGCCGGCAGCAGAAGCAAAGTTTGAAGATGCTTATACAAAAATGATTACAGATAATCAAGATTTACCAGTGGTTGCAAGGCCTAAAGGTGATATTGTAAAATTAGAAGAATCTGGTGTTGAATACTTATTTACGTTAACGTTAAAACCAGAAGTTAAAGTTAAAAAATATAAAGGATTTAACGTTGAAAAACCAGAAGTTAAAGTTACTAAGGAAGAAGTTAAGACTGAACTTGATAATTTAAAAAAACAATACTCTGAGTTAGTCGTTAAAGAAACGGCTGCTGAAATGGGTGATGTTGTTGTATTTGACTTTGAAGGATTTTTAGATGACAAGCCTTTTGAAGGTGGAAAAGCAGAAAATCATACTTTAGAATTAGGAAGCAAAACCTTTATACCAGGATTTGAAGAAGAACTTGTTGGTTTAAAAACAGGTGATGAAAAGTCATTTGAGATTAAATTTCCAGCGGACTATCCAAGTGATATGTTAAAAGGGAAAACAACGACATTTAAAGTAAAAGTTAATGAGGTTAAATCAAAAAAAGAACCAGAATTAAATGAAGAATTTTTCAAAGATTTAGCAATGGAAGGAATTGACAGTGAAGAATCACTGTTAAACCAACTAGAAGAAAACATTAAAGTTAAAAAAGAAAATGAACTTGAAAATGAGTACATGACAAAAATCTTTGATGCAGCTATTTTAGAAATGGAAGTTGAAGTACCTGAGGGTATGATAACTGATGAAACAGACAGAATGATTGATACTTATGCACAGCAGTTACAAATGCAAGGAATTAAGTTAGAAGATTATTATAAAATGACTAATACTAAAGAAGAAGACATTAAAAAAATGATGCTTCCAGAAGCTGAAAAGCGTGTTAAGACAAGACTTTTATTGGAAGAAATTGTAAATCTTGAAAAGCTTGAATCAACAGATAAAGAAGCTCAAGAATTACTTGAAGAATTATCTGTTAAATATAATACAGATAAAGCTGAAATTGAAAAAATGTATGGTGGTTTAGAGCCACTTAAATATGAAATTAAAATGAGAAAAGCAATTGACATTTTAAAATCTTAAAGAGTATACTAATACTCTTTTTTTTGTTATCATATAATAGGTGATAATTATGGCTTCAGCTATTATGCATATTTGCATTGCAAAAAAAGTAAACGAAAAATTAAAGAAAAGTGAAAAAAATTTATTAATAGGTTCAATAGCTCCAGACATTTGTAAGTATATAGATGTTGATCGACACACAACGCATTTTACTAGGGGTGAAAGTAGAATTCCAAAATCAAAAGATTTTATTGAGAAATATCCCAACTTTTATTCAAGTGATTATGAATTAGGGTATTATATTCATTTATTGTCTGATGAAATATGGTTTGGTGAGTATTTAAAAAAAGCATTTGATGAAAAAAATTCTGCTGAAACTATGAGTAAATATGAAAATTTTACAGAAGAAATTTATAAGGACTATATAAATCTTAATATACCTTTAATTGAACATTATAACTTAGACTTGAAAGTTTTTTATGAGGAATTTAATCCGATTTCGAGTGAAGTTTCGGAAGTTCCAACTGAAAAGTTGAATTTAATAGTTGATGAAATGGGTCTTATTTTAAAAGAGGAAGAAAGAGATGCTTATTCAATTATTGATTTGAATTTTGCAGTTAATTATATTGATGAAACGTCTAAAAGAATTTCTAATGATTTATTAAGAGTAATGCTAGTGTAAAGTGAACAGCGAAAAACCTTTTTATTTGAAAACCTCATGCTATAATGTTATTGTAAGGGAGGTAAAAAAATGAAAAATAAAAATTGGTTAATCGGAGGTTTAATTGTTGCAGTTGCTGTTATGGCGGTTGGTTATGCAGCTTTAGCGCAAGAATTAACCATCTTTGGTACAGCTAACATTGATGCGAATTGGAATGTTGAAATAGCGAGTATTACAGAAACTTCTGCTATTGATGCAACAACTGTTGCCACTGACTTCACTGCTACTACAGCATCTTTTGAAGTTAATTTAACAGAGCCAGGAGCTACAGCTTCATATGCTATTGTTATTAACAATACTGGTAGTCTTGATGCAATAGTTGACTCTATTGTTGTAACTCCAACAACTGATGTACCAGACATTGAGTACACGTTTTCAGGAATTGCAGTGAGCGATCCTTTGTTGGCAACGACAGGAACTCATACTGGAACTTTAAGTGTTACTTGGGATGCAGCAGCAACAGCTATTCCAGAATTAATTACAACTGAAACAGTTACAGTAACAATCAATTACGTCCAAAATTAATTTTTGAAAGAACTTCGGTTCTTTTTTTGTTGTCCAAATGTAAAGTTTATATTGAAAATAAATATCATTTAAGGTATATATGATATAATTTATATAATAAGGAGTGGTAATATGAGTAGAAGAAAAAACAAACAAAAAAATCACAAAAAAATCTTTCTATTTACTCTTTTCATATGCTCTTTTTTCTTTATCGGTATAGGTTATTCTATGATAACGGAAACACTTATTTTTGATGGCCAGGCCAACTTAATATATCCAAATGTAAAAAGAGAATTCTCCTTTAGTACTGCAACACAAGGTCCAAACTTGACTTTTACATATAATAATACAATAACCAACACAGGAACAGCGCCATCAACATCTTGGACATTTTATCAAACTGTTCCGGCTGATGCAAACACGATTAATTGTACTGATATGATTTGTACGCTTAATGGCACGGTTATAACGATGACTAATCAAACTTATAATGGCGTTCTTCAAATAAATGAATCGGTATATCCGGTTTTATCATTCATAACAAGAGATCCAAATTATGTGCCAGAGGATCCAGTTGAGGTGGATATTGATATTTCAACATATATTACAGTGTCAGCAGTTGAGACTTCAAATACTATTTCTGGTAACCGAAGATATATTAGCTATGATGTAACAGTTTCAAATACTAATACAGAACACGCAACTTCATATTGGCTATTTCACATGAACAAGCACAACCAAGGAACTCTTGATGGAATTTCGAATGCCAGCTTTACGGAGCAAAGCGCATACTATGAAATAAGAAATGCAACCTCTAGCGCTGTAATCCAACCAGAAAGTAGCATAGTTTTTACACTTAACATATCGCTTCACAGAAACGCAACTTGGCCTCTTACCTTCACTAACATTGAGGCTTGGAATTAGGTGGTAGTATGAATTTTATTACGAAAAAGGGCTGGGTATTATATGGGCTTATTATAGTTGCAATAGTTTCTGGATTTTATGCGTATGTGAATACACAACTTCCTGTTTTCACCTCTAAAATAAATCCTCTAATGTGGTTTGTTTTGGGGTTGATTGCACTTTTTCTCACATTAAAAGAAACACAAAGAGTAAAGGGTAGAGTTGAAAGAGTTCAAACAGTTTTCATAGTAGTAATAGCACTCCTTATTCTCTACTTCTTATCCGGACTACTTATTGGTTATGCAAAAACTCCATACAATTTAAGACTAGGTTCAATAATTAAAAACATGTGGGTATTTGTATTAGTTGACTTTTTCAAAGCCTACTATCGAGCAGCGCTTGTTAAGTTTAGTAGAAAAAAAATTATTTTTT